>DAICZN010000004.1 GCA_027311105.1 Gallionella sp. | reverse complement strand
ACCTACACCATCGGGGGCAACGTCACCGGTCTGGCCCGCGACGCGCAGGTCACACTGGACAACAACAGCTCGAATCCTCTGACTGTCACCGCCAATGGCACGTTCACTTTCACCACACCCGTGGCCTACAACGGCAGCTATGCAGTCACGCTGGGCACCCAGCCCGCCGGGCAGACCTGCACGGTTTCCGGCGGCTCCGGCGCCGGCGTGACGGCCAACGTCTCCAATGTGAGCGTCGCCTGTCGTCAGCATCATTGCCGCAGCAACAACCAGGGTGACCGCAAGGATTCGTGCAACAATGGGCAATAGCCTTTATGGGAACGTTTTGTAGCCCGCTCGCGATGGATCTGCGGCATCGTTAACTTAACAACTCTTCACTGTTTCCCGGATTGAAAAGCATCAAGACGTATCACAGGTACTACAAAGCCCCGTGAATCAAGCCAGCTTATCCGCCTAGATACGCGCGCTGCACAGCATCACTGCCGAGCAGCTCAGTCGCAGATCCCGACAGGGTGATCGCTCCGCTTTCCATCACATAGCCACGCTGCGCGACTTGCAGGGCGAGCCTGGCGTTTTGCTCTACCAGCAGGATGCTCATGCCGAGCGCGGCGATGTCGCGTATCGTGGCGAAGATCTTTTGCACCATCAGCGGGGCGAGCCCCATGCTGGGTTCGTCCAGCATCAGCAGGCGCGGACGGCTCATCAGCGCGCGCGCCATCGCGACCATTTGCTGTTCGCCGCCGGAAAGGGTTCCGGCCAACTGGTATTTGCGTTCGGCGAGACGCGGAAAGAGCGCGTACATGCGATCGAGGTCTGTCGCGATTTCGATTTTGTCGCTGCGGCTGTATGCTCCCATCAGCAGATTTTCTGCGATCGTCATGCGCGCGAACACCCCGCGTCCCTCGGGCACCAGCGCGATGCCCATCGCGGCACGCCGGTGCGCCGCGATGCTGTGCAATTCCCCGCCCTCGTACCGGATCTGCCCGCCGGCCGGGTGAACCAGGCCGGCCAGGGCTTTCAGCGTGGTGGTCTTGCCCGCGCCGTTGCTGCCGATCAGCGCGACCAGTTCGCCGCGGTCGATGTGCAGGTCGATTCCCTTCACTGCCCTGATACCGCCGTAAACAACCTGGAGATCGCGGACTTCCAGGAGCGGATTGCCCGCCCTTGGTGCCCCCGCAGAGGATGGGGGAGCGGGAATTTTCGACTCACTCATCTCCGCCTCCGAGATAGGCGGCGATCACTGCAGGGTCCTTGCGCACTTGTTCCGGCACGCCTTCGGCGATTTTCCTGCCGTAATCCAGCACTGCCACCCGGTCACACAAGCCCATGATCAGCTTCACATCGTGTTCGATCAGCAACACGGTGATGCCGCTGCCACGGATGGTTTGCAGCAGTGTTTTCAGGCTTGCGGTTTCGGTTGCGTTCATGCCCGCGGCGGGCTCGTCGAGTGCCAGCAGCAGCGGATCGGTGGCCAGCGCGCGGGCAATTTCCAGGCGCCGTTGTTCTCCATATGACAGGTGCTTGGCAAGGGTTTGCCCGGATTTTCCGACACCCACGTAACTCAGCAGTTCGCGCGACCGTTCAGTGATTGCACGTTCTTCGTCGCGTGTTGCCCGGTTGCGCAACAAGGCGCCGAATACGCCGGCGCGGGTGCGCACGTGGCGGCCTATCATCACGTTTTCCAGCGCGGTGAGATTGGCGAACAAACGAATGTTCTGGAAGGTGCGTGCGATCCCGGCCCGGGCCAGAACATGCGGCTTGCCGGCCCGGTAGTGTGCTCCATTGAACTGGAATTCCCCGGCGCTCGGTTGATACAACCCGGTCAGCACATTGAACAGCGTGGTCTTGCCGGCGCCATTGGGCCCGATCAAGCCGTAGATTTCGCCGCGCTGTATGTGCAGCGTGACATCGGATAGCGCGCTGAGGCCGCCGAACTTCTTGCCGATGCGCGAAGTGCGCAACAAGATGTCCTCAGTGTGTCGCATCGTACACGCTCGTTTCGGCGGCAGGTTCATCCGCGCCCAGTTCGCGGCGGCGCACACGCGACGGCAAAAGCCCCGCCGGGCGGTACAGCATCATCACGATCAGGGCCGTACCGAACAGCAGCATGCGCAGGCTTTCCGGATCGACCAGCGTCCTGCCGAACAGGGCCTGCTGTGCAGGCACGACGATGTGGCGCAACACTTCGGGCAGCAGTGCAAGCAGGATGGCGCCGAAAATCACGCCGGCGATGTTGCCCATGCCGCCCAGCACGACCATGCACAGCACCATGACGGATTCCATCAGGCTGAAACTTTCCGGGCTGACAAAACCCTGGAAACCCGCAAACAGCGCTCCGGATGCGCCGCCAGACATGGCGCCCATCGCGAACGCCAGCAGCTTGAGATTGCGCGTGTCGATGCCCATCGCGGAGGCGGCGACCTCGTCTTCGCGTATCGCCATCCAGGCCCTGCCGATACGCGATCTTTCCAGGCGCCGCGAAACGAATACCACCAGTGCGGTGAATGCCAGGAACAGATAAAAATACAGGTGCACGGCGGGGAACACTATGCCGAAAATATGCTGTGTGCTGTTCAGCGACACGCCCGCCACGCTGACCGGATCGATGCGGCTGATGCCTTGCGGTCCGTTGGTCAGATTGACCGGGGCATCGAGATTGTTCAGGAAGATGCGGATGATCTCGCCGAAACCCAGCGTGACAATGGCAAGATAGTCGCCGCGCAAACGCAATGTCGGGGCACCGAGCAGCACGCCAAAACCGCCCGCCACCAAAGCCGCCATCGGCAGGACTATCCAGAACGGCAGATGCACCCCCGCGGGGAACATCATCGGAAACGCGAGCGCCAGGTGGGGCGAGCCGGTCAGCGCGTAGCAATATGCGCCCACCGCAAAAAAAGCGATATACCCAAGGTCCAGCAAGCCCGCATAGCCGACCACGATATTCAGGCCGAGTGCCAGCATGATATAGAGCATCGCAAAATCGACGATGCGCACCCAGCTGCGCCCGAGCAGCGCATCGGTGATGAATGGTAATAACAGCAATGCAGCCAGTACCAGCCAGAATTTTAAGCGGTTGCGTTTATCGGAAAATTGCATCACGAAAAATCCCCGCAGAAGCGTCGCGAGCAGCCCGAAGCGCAAGGAGCCGCACAGCGAGCGACGAGACATACCGTATGAGTAGGCGAGGAGCAAGCGGGCACGCGACGCCGCGATTCGGACGCACAGTAGCTTATGCAGGGATTTTCAGGCGCGTTCGGCAAGACGTTCTCCCAGAAGACCCGACGGCCTGAACACCAGCACTGCGATCAGGACCAGGAATGCGAACACATCCTGGTAGTTGCTGCCAAAGAATCCCCCGCTCAGGTCGCCGATGTAACCCGCGCCCAGACTCTCGATCAGGCCCAGCAACAGGCCGCCCAGCATCGCACCCCGCAAGTTGCCGATCCCGCCCAGCACCGCGGCGGTAAAGGCTTTCAGTCCAAGCAAAAAACCCATGTAGTAATGCGCCAAACCGTAGTTGGCGCTGACCATCAATCCCGCCACGGCAGCCATCGCCGAGCCGAGCATGAAGGTGATCGATATCACCCGGTTGACATCCACCCCCATCAGCTGCGCGGCGTGCTGATTTTCTGCGATCGCGCGCATCGCGCGGCCCAGCCGGGTGTGATGCACGACCACCATCAAGCCGGCCATGATCGCCACTGCCATGACGAAGATAATGATTTGAATATCGTTGATGACCGCACCGCCGAAACTGTGGGTCGTGTTGGCGAACAGCTGCGGAAATGAATGATAGTCGCGACCCCAGATCATCATGGCCAGATTCTGCAATACGATGGACACGCCTATCGCGGTAATCAGCGGGGCAAGCCGGGGGGCGTGCCTCAGGGGGCGGTAGGCGATGCGTTCGATGCCATAACCCAGGGCCATGCATCCCGTTATAGCCAGCATGACGCTGATCGGCAATGCCAGCACCGGCGGCACCCCCCAACCCAGCATTGCGGTCAGCGAGGAGAGAACCAGCATTGCTCCGACCATCACCACTTCGCCATGTGCAAAGTTGATCAGGCCAAGTATGCCGTACACCATCGTGTAGCCCAGCGCCACCAGGGCATAAATACTACCCTGCACCAGGCCGTTAATTATTTGCTGCAGCAGGATTTCCATAATTGGCAAACAAGAACGGCACGAGAATGTGCCGTTGGTAACCGGACATTAACTCAATGTGCCGCAGCGCTGTTCGCGGCCATTGTGTACAACGGTTGCCACGTGCCGTGCTGCACCTGATACACGGTAATGGCGCCGCCCTTTAAATCACCTTTTGCATCGAACTGTATCCTGGCCGTCACCCCGTCGTAGGAAATATTGGCAAGCGCCGCCAGATATTTTTCCGGGTCAGCCGAACCCGCCTTCTGCATCGCGGCGATCATCACATTCACGGCGTCGTAACAGTAGGGAGCATACAACTGGATAGGCCCGTACTTGGCAACGAATCGCCCGGAGAACGCCTTGCCGCCCGGCATCTTGTCCAGCGGCACGCCGGGCAGGGAGGCATAGGCACCTTCGGCGGCAGCGCCCGCCAGCTTGATGAATTCCGGAGTTTTGCTGCCGTCACCGGTCATGAATTTCGCGTCTAGCTGCAGCGCCTTGAGCTGCTTTGCCATCGGCCCGCCTTGCGCATCCATCCCGCCATAAAACAGCAGGTCGGGTTTCTTGCTTTTCACCGCGGTCAGCACCGCGGTAAAGTCCATCGCCTTGTCGTTGGTGTATTCGTGCGCGACGATTTGCGCGCCGTTGGCCTGCGCGGCCTTGATGAACTCATCCGCCAGACCCTGTCCGTACGCGGTACGGTCATCGATCACCGCGATGTTCTTCGCGCCCAGATTTTTTGCCGCATACTCCCCCAGCACATGTCCCTGCTGCGCGTCATTCGCCATCACGCGGAACGCCGTCTTGAAACCCTGGGCAGTGTAGGCGACCGCCGTGGCGGAAGGCGAAATCTGGGGAATGCCGTTATCGCTGTAGATTTTTTCCGCGGGTATGCTGGTTCCGGAATTCATGTGGCCGATGACACCGCTCACTTTGTCGTCCGCCAGCTTCTGTGCCACGATGGTTGCGCTCTTGGGATCAGCCTGGTCGTCTTCACTGATCAATTCGAAATGCACCTTGCGCCCGCCTATATCAATACCCCTGGCGTTGGCATCATCTATCGCCATGCGCGCGCCGTTCTCGTTATCCTTGCCCAGATGCGCCTGCGGGCCGGTCAGCGGGGCCGACGCGCCAATGCGAACGACCAGGTCGGCGGAAGCGTTTTGCTCGGTCGTGGCCGATTTTCCGCAACCAAGCAGCATCAGCGTTGCTGCAGCCAGCGATAACGAACGGGCAAAATGAGAAATCATGGTCTATCCCTTGATGAGGTGCATGGATTATGCGGAGCAGGCGTGATGCTTGTCAATTTAACCCGGAAAATTTGCAGGCAACAAAAAGGCCGGTTGCGCCGGCCAGTTACTGCTTGATGTCGCCAACCTACTTGGTGGAAAGGCTCTGTTCGAACTTGACCAATTCAGTGATTTCCGCCTGCTTGGCACCGCTCGGATCGTTGGCCGGCATGGGCATGGTGCCCCAGTTGCCCGAACCGCCATGCGATACCTTCATCACCAAACCTTCGATCAGTGGGTATTCCTTGCCGTTATAGGTATACTTGGTAACGCCACTGCCGGTGTACCTTCTGGCAACATCCCTCCAGGCCGGACCGACCACACGCTTGTCAATCGCGTGGCAGGCGGTGCAGTTGAGCTTCTTGGCCAGCGCCGGCATTTCTTCCGCCATTACACCAGCCGCAGCTACCAGGCTTGATAATGCAACCACACTTGCAACAATAGATTTCATACTTCTCTCCATTTCATAATTAAAGCACCTGAACTATTTTAAACCCGTCTCAACTTTGATTTTAAACAGGCAACCTGCCGGACATAGCCGCCAGAGCCAGGCACCCGGATAGTCTTGTCAAGCAACCAGTTCCCTTTAAAATTTTTATTTACCGGCAATGGACAGTAACGCCGTCCTCCGAAGCAAAGTTGACAACCCATTAGATATGGAATCTTTGCCGCACACAAGTGGCGGCTAGTTATTCTTTGAAGGGTTTGGCACGCGCAATAAAAAGCCGGCTTGCGCCGGCTTTCTATAGGATAGCTCCCTATCCTTCGACATGACTCAGGACGGGCTTATTTTTTTTCCAGGCCAAGAACGAAGTCTACCAGTGTCTTGATGTCCGCTTGACTGACTCTAGGTGCATTCGGGATCATCGCAGTCGTGGTGAACCAGTCCCCTTTGCCGCCCTTGGAAACTTTTTCTACCAGCCATGCTTCAGGAGTGGCCTTGCCATGTTCCTTCAGAATTGCAGCAACCTTCTGGGTGGTTTGGTAAACCTTGGGATCAACCGCAGTTCCGGTAGCGCCCACCTTGTTGTAAGCCTTGGAAACATCTCTCCAGGCCGGGCCAACCAGTTTTTTCTCAACAGTGTGGCAAGCGGTGCAACCGCTCTTCTTTGCCAGCTCAGGCATGTCGGTCGCCATTGCGCTGCCTGCAACCACCAAACCCGCTGCTGCAATCATGCTTACAAAAATTGATTTCATGTTCTCTCCATTTATAATTGATTTATTTTGAAACAACGCGAAGGCCTTGCCCCCGCTCACGATTCTAAACAACTCCATCCGCTTTGCAAACACAGCCAAGGCACGGCACATAACTAACGCTACAGTTAAGGCTAAAGTTGACCCCCCCGCCGGGGGTAATACAAACCCGATTGAAATCATAATGTTCGTAATCCGGCATGTCTTAGCGATGCTTGCAAATATACGGACACACAGGGCGATGCTCCCCCGGTCATGCCCAATGGCATCCTTACTTAAATTTAATTTAATTGAATATTCGTTTTCCGGGATGCCTGAACCCGGCCGCTACAACCGTTCGACCTGGTACTCGACGATCAGGGTGTGCCGGGTTCCGGCGGCAACATTCACGACATTCTCGATCGCATTCCCCGACTCCACGCACAGCATTTCGCGCCAGCCTTCCGGCTGCCCCAGATCGCCCATCTTGGCGGCCTTTTCCGTCCACGGCGTCCACACCACCGTGGACAGGCTGCCGGACTTGGCGACACGAATCCGGCGCCCGAGCTTGTCGTCCTCGATCACGCACCCGGCTGCGGTGTTGATGTAAACGCGGTCGGTCTCGCCGGAAAAACTGATCGCGCCAGATTGCTTCCTGAGCGCGGAACCGCCGGCCTTGTCCCAATAATCGCAGCCCTCCAGTCCTTTGACGCGCACCCCCGCGATGTCGCCGATCCGGAAATAGGTATGCAAGGCTTCACCGATCACGAAATCGGTCGCGCCGGTATTTTCAGTGGCCAGCTCCATCCGCAGCGTTTCGCCGACGGTCACGGTCAAGTCCAGCGTGCCGGCATGCTGCCACTGCGAGCGGGTCTTCTCGCTTTGCACCAGGCGCAGCGTCAGGCGCGTCGCGCCATCCGGCTCGGTGCCCGATTCCACGACTTGCCAGGGCACGGTGCGGGCATAGCCGTGCCCGGGGAAAGCGGATTCGGATGCATGCGCGCCGAACCATGGCCAGCACACCGGCACGCCGCCGCGTATCTATTTTCCCGCTGCCAGTTTGGCGTCGCGCGACAGCCATATCACCGGCACGGCCTGGCTGTTCGGTTTCCATGTCATCAGGTGCGCGCCCTGCAAACAGAGCGACGCGCTTGCCTGCCCGTTGCTGATTTCCGCGACGACCAGTCCGCTGGCAGCGCCAGGACCTCCCGCAGGGCGCGCATCTGGCGGCGTCCCCTTTGCGGGGGCATCCTCACGAAATTCAAGCTGCCCCCTGATGCCAAACTGCGCGTTTAACTGCTGTGCTGTGGTCATGTTTGTGCTCTTTCTGTTTTTAAAATTATGTGTGCGGAAACGGATCCGGGTTCCGGGGTTATTTACGGCCCGTCCGTGACTCGCGACGGCCCTCAGAGATGCCCGTATAATCGCCGCTTTGATTCTACCCGATCAGACCATGCTCGTTCATCCCCAATTCAACCCTGTCGCCGTGCAACTCGGCCCGCTTGCCATTCATTGGTACGGCCTGATGTATCTTGCCGGCTTCCTGACTTTTTTGTGGCTGGGGCGCAAGCGCATCGCCACGCTGAACAATCCGCAAATCAACACCAAGCTGCTCGACGACCTGTTGTTTTATGGTGTGCTCGGCGTGATTCTCGGCGGACGGTTGGGCTACGTGCTGTTTTACAAGGCCGGGTATTACTTCGCCCACCCGCTGGAGATTTTCGCGGTCTGGCAAGGCGGCATGTCGTTTCACGGCGGCTTTCTGGGCGTACTGGTGGCGGCGTTGTGGCTGGCCCGCAAACAGCAATTGCCCCTGCTGCAACTGACCGACTTCATCGTGCCGCTGGTACCCCCCGGCCTGGCCTTCGGACGCCTCGGCAATTTCATCAACGGCGAACTGTGGGGGCGACCCACCGATGTGCCATGGGCGATGGTATTTCCCAGGGTGGATAACCTGCCGCGCCACCCTTCCGAGCTTTACGAATTCGCTTTGGAGGGTGTGCTGCTGTTCACGCTGTTGTGGCTGTATGCGCGCAAACCGCGCCCGGTCGGCGCCGTATCCGGGTTTTTCCTGATCGGCTACGGCAGCTTCCGTTTTCTCGTGGAATTCACCCGCGAGCCCGACGACTTCCTCGGGCTGCTGTCGCTGGGCATGAGCATGGGGCAATGGCTGAGCCTGCCGATGATAATTGCCGGGGTACTGCTGATGGTTTTCAGCCACAGGCGCGCCGCTTGACACCCGCACGCCTCTCGCACACTATCCCCGGCATCAAAATGATACGCCATCTCTTTTACTAGGGCATCACTTTGGACGACATCTCTCTAGGCACGCTGCTGGGCATTTTGCTGCTGCTGCTGGTTTGCGGTGCATGGTTTTCCGCCGCGGAAACCAGCATGATGGCGATCAACCGCTACCGGCTCAGCGCGCTGGTGCGCAAGGGCAGCAGGAGTGCCAAGCTCACCTCCAGGCTGCTCGCGAAAATCGACAAGCTGCTGGGATCGATATTGTTCGGCAACACCCTGCTCAATGTCGCCGCAGCAGCCGTAACCAACGTGCTGGTTTTGCGCATTTTCGGGGCCAGTGAACTGGCCCTGCTGCTGGGCACACTGGCCATCACCTTTGTGCTGCTGGTCGTCAGCGAAATCATGCCCAAAATCATCGCCGCCAGCCATCCCGAACGCGTCGCGCTTCCTTCCAGTTACCTGCTCTCCCCGCTGGTCAAACTGTTTCATCCGGTCGTTTCGGTGGCTACCGCGATTGTGCACGGCCTGCTATGGGTGGCGAGGATCAAGATCCAGACGGATCAGAGCAAACAAAAGATTACACTGGAAGAGTTGCGCGGGCTGGTGCTGGATGCCGAGCACTTTTTGCCGCGCAAGCACCAGAAGATGCTGCTCAACCTGGTCGATCTTGAGCGCATCACCGTAAACGACGTGATGATTCCGCGCAACCAGATCGAGGCGCTCGATATCAACGCCGCGGCAAACGAATTGCGCGAGCAGATCATTACCTGCCACCACACGCTCCTGCCGGTTTATGCCGACACCCCCAGCAACATCATCGGCATCCTGCATATCAAGCGCGCGCCCGCCCTGTTGCAGGAGACCGACCTGGACCTGGCCAGGCTGCGGGAAGTGCTCAACGAACCTTACTTCATACCGTCCGACACCCCGCTGCTCAAACAGCTGCAGCAATTTCAGGAGCGCCACCTGCGACTCGGGCTGGTTGTGGACGAATATGGCGAGCTGCTCGGGCTGGTGACACTGGAAAACATCCTCGAAGAAATCGTCGGCGAGTTCACCACCCAATCACCCGCGCAAACCGGCAAATTCCTGCGCCAGGACGATGGCAGTTTCCTGCTGGAAGGCAGCAGCAGTTTGCGCGAGCTGAACCGCAAGCTGGGCCTGCATCTGCCGCTGGATGGCGCCAAAACATTGAATGGACTGATCCTGGATCACCTCGGGGACATTCCGGAAACCGGCACCAGCCTGAAAATTTCGGGCTATCCGATAGAAGTTATCCAAACCCAGGATCGCATCGTAAAAGTGGCGCGCATTTTTCCAATCCCGCCGAAGAAACCGCAATAGGAAACTTGCCTTTACAACAGGCGCAAAGCTCGGCATGATGCCCGCTGACATTGGCCTGCAAACATTCAGCAAATGATCCGGGGGAGACATTATGGCGGTCGCAGCAAAAATCCAGAAAATCAAAGCGAAGGAATTTTCTTTTGCCTGGGAAGGGAAAGACAAATCCGGCAAAGTCGTCAAGGGGGAAATGCGGGCACCCGGCGAGGCCAGCGTCTCCGCTTATTTGCGGCGCCAGGGAGTCAATGTCACAAAAGTAAAACGCCAGCGCAACAAGGGTAAAAAAATCACCGCCAAGGACATCACCCTGTTCACCCGCAAGCTTGCCGTGATGATGAGGTCCGGCGTGCCCCTGTTGCAGGCATTCGACATCGTGGGCAAGGGACACAGCAATCCTTCCGTGGCAAGACTGCTGCTGGACATCAAGACCGATGTGGAAACCGGCAGCAGCCTGCAACAGGCCTTCCTGAAATTCCCGCTGTATTTCGACGCCCTGTATTGCAACCTGATAGGCGCGGGCGAGGCGGCGGGTATTCTGGATGCCCTGCTGGAACGTCTGGCGACCTACATGGAAAAAACCCAGGCCCTCAAGGGTAAAATCAAATCGGCGCTGTTCTATCCCATTTCCATCATCGTGGTGGCGTTCGTCATCACTGCCGTGATCATGATTTTCGTCATCCCCGCGTTCAAGCAGTTGTTCGAGGGTTTCGGCGCGAAACTGCCCGGTCCGACCGTGGTGCTGATGAACATCTCTGACGCTTTCGTTACTTACTGGTATTTGATTTTTGGCGGGATCGGAGGCGGCTTTTACGCTTTCTTCTACTTCTGGAAACGCAGCAAGAAAATGCAGGACTTCCTGGACAAGTGGTTTCTCAAATTGCCCATCTTTGGCGAACTGATACGCAAAGCCACGATCGCCCGCTGGACGCGCACGCTTTCCACGATGTTCGCCGCCGGCGTGCCCCTGGTCGAATCCCTGGATTCGGTCGCCGGTGCTGCAGGCAATGCCGTGTATTACAATGCCACCAAAGTCATACAGCACGCGGTCAGCGGCGGCAGCGGCCTGACTGCGGCGATGCAGGAGACCGGTATATTCCCGAGCATGGTGTTGCAAATGTGCGCCATCGGCGAGGAAGCCGGCTCGCTGGACTCCATGCTCAGCAAGGTGGCCGATTTCTACGAGGCCGAGGTGGATGACGCGGTGACAGCCATCTCCAGTTTGATGGAGCCGGTCATCATGGTGGTTCTCGGTACGCTGATCGGCAGCATGGTGGTCGCGATGTATCTTCCGATCTTCAAGATGGGCGAAGTCATTTGATGAAAAAAACAGGAAAAAGATACAAGGTGCAAGGCGCAAGCTTATCCCCTGACAGCCGTTTCCCTACCCACGTCGCGGCACTATGAGTCTCCTTGATCTGCTGCAAACGGTTCCCGCCGCATTTGTTGCCGCGTGCCTGATCCTAGGACTGATGGTCGGCAGTTTTCTCAACGTGGTAATCCATCGTTTGCCGAAAATGATGGAACTGGGCTGGCGGCAGCAATGTGCCGAGTTCTCATCCGCCGGTCAGGCCGACAGCGTTTCCCCGGAGACCGCGAGTGGGGAGCTTGCGACACATCCTCCCTACAATCTGATCGTGCCGCGTTCCGCGTGCCCGCATTGCAATCATCCCATCAGCGCGTGGGAGAACATTCCCATCTTCAGCTATCTGCTGTTGCGCGGGAAATGCCGGGGCTGCGGCGCGGCCATTTCGCCGCGCTATCCGATCATCGAGGCGATCAGCGGCCTGCTGTGCGCCTATGCTGCCTGGCATTTCGGCTTCGGGCCGGCCGGGGCCGGCGCACTGCTGCTCATCTGGGCCTTGCTGGCACTCACCGCGATCGACTTTGACACACAACTGCTGCCGGACGACATCACACTGCCCTTGCTCTGGACGGGTTTGCTGTTCAACCTGTCCGGGGTCTACACCGACATATCCAGCGCGGTGCTTGGCGCCGTGTTCGGCTACCTGGCGTTGTGGTTGGTGTACTGGGGATTCAAGCTCGCCACCGGCAAGGAAGGCATGGGCTACGGCGACTTCAAGCTGCTGGCGGCGCTGGGCGCATGGATGGGCTGGCAGATGCTGCCGCTGATCATCCTCCTTTCATCACTGGTCGGCGCGGTGGTGGGCATCACCCTGATCGTTGCGTTCAGGCATGGCCGGAACATTCCCATTCCCTTTGGCCCTTATCTGGCCGGGGGCGGGCTGATCGCCCTGTTCTGGGGGCAAACCCTGACCAGGGGATATCTGCATCTGCTTTCGGTATCATGAACTGATGGGCAGCACCGGATTTGTTGTCGGGCTGACCGGCGGAATAGGCAGCGGAAAAAGCACGGTAGCCGGGCTGTTCGAAAAACTCGGGGCCGGCATCGTCGACACGGATGTGATCGCCCACCTGCTTACTCAAAGCGGCGGCACCGCCATCGCCCCGATCCGCGCCGCATTTGGCCCGGATTTCATCGCGGATGACGGCGCACTGGATCGCGCGAAAATGCGCAAGCTGATCTTTTCCGATGCCGCCGCCAAGCACAGGCTGGAACAGATACTGCACCCCCTGATACTCGAACAGGCCAGGGTGGAGATGGCCCAAATGCAGGAAAAGCCCTATATCATCCTGGTCGTACCGCTGCTGCCGGAAAGTCCCGCGTTCCGGCAATTGATCCGGCGCATGCTGGTCGTGGATAGCGCCGAGGCCACCCGGATCGCGCGGGTCATGGACCGCAGCCGTATTGATGCCACAGAAGTACGGAACATCATTGCGCAGCAGACACCGCGGGCCGAGCGGCTGAAAATGGCCGACGATGTGATACATAATGACGCCGGGCTGGACAGCCTGGCGGAACAGGTTGCCGTTCTGCACGGGCGATATTCGGCGATGCAAAACAGCAATTGACGCTGGCAATGCATTCAATATATCGTTCGCGCCGGACTTCCCTTCAACAGCATATCTGGCAATAACAGAACAGCACATCGGGCAATGACGGCGTGATCAGCTACGAATATCCCCTCAACGAAAAAGTTCGCATCCTGTTGCGGCTGGAGGATTTGTTCGCGCGCATGACGCATTTTACGCAGCAGGACCACAGCATGGGACACCATGCGGCACTATCCACTCTTTTTGAAATTCTTGAAGTGATCAGCCGCGCCGATTTGAAATCCGATCTGCTTCAGGAACTGGAGCGCCAGAAACGCGTGTTATCAAACCTGCACAACAACCCGGCAATCTCCGAGCAGGCGCTGGAGGCGATTCTGAACGAGATCGAGCAGGCTTCCGGGCTGTTGCTCGCCATGAGCGGGAAGCTGGGCCAGCATCTGCGCGAAAACGAGTGGCTGATGGGCATCAAACAACGCTCAGTGATGCCGGGCGGCACCTGCGAGTTCGACCTGCCTTCCTATCACTACTGGCAGGAACAGGATATGGACCTGCGGCGCGCGAATCTGCGTTCCTGGCTGGCCCCGCTGCTGCCCTTGCATGCCGGGTTGAAGATCATCATGAGATTGTTGCGGGAGAATGGCAAGTCATTCCGCTTCACCGCGCACCAGGGCACCTTCCAGCAAATGCAGGGCGGACGCGTCGCGCAAATGCTGCGTGTGCGGCTGAGCAGGGAACTGGCGTGCATACCCGAGGTCGGGGCGAACAAATATGCGATCAACATCCGCTTCATCGCCGCAAACTACGCGGCCAGGACCATGCTGTTCGAACAGGATGTCCCTTTTGAACTGACCTTCTGCAGCATCTCGACTTAAGGCAAACCATGCAACAAAAGAAACCGCCTATCGTCATCTGCCCGCATTGCGGCAAGGAACACCAGTGGGACACCGCCAACCGGTTCCGCCCGTTCTGCAGCGAACGCTGCAAGATGATAGACCTCGGGCGGTGGGCCAACGA
>DAICZN010000076.1 GCA_027311105.1 Gallionella sp. | reverse complement strand
GCGATGAGCGATCTGGCGATCTCTCTTCGCGAAAAACTCAAGCAGATCGCCTGCATACAAACTCCCAAAGTGATGAAGGAAGAAATCGCTTCCGACGGGACATGCAAATGGTTGCTGGATGTGGGCACGGGCAATGCAGTGGAGACCGTGTATATCCCTGAAGAGGATCGCGGAACATTATGCGTCTCGACGCAAGCCGGATGCGCCCTTGATTGCTCCTTCTGTTCTACAGGCAAGCAGGGGTTCAACCGCAACTTGTCGACCGCAGAGATCATCGGCCAGGTGTGGTGGGCAAACCATGAACTGGGCCGTACCGCTGACGGCAACTGGCCCATCACCAATGTGGTCATGATGGGCATGGGCGAGCCGCTGCTGAATTTCGACAATACCGTGAGCGCCTTGCGCCTGATGCTGGATGACAATGCCTACGGCCTGTCGCGCCGCCGCGTGACAGTTTCCACTTCCGGTGTGGTGCCCGCGATGGACAGGCTGCGTGACGCATGCCCGGTGGCGCTGGCAGTTTCCCTGCATGCGCCGAACGATGCGTTGCGCAATGTGCTGGTGCCGATCAACCAGAAATACCCGCTGCGCGAATTGATGGCGGCTTGCCTGCGCTATCTGGAAAAGGCCCCGCGCGATTTCGTGACGTTCGAATACGTGCTGCTGGCGGGGCTGAACGATAGCGTGCAACATGCGCGCGAGCTGATCGAGCTGGTGCGCGATGTGCCGTGCAAATTCAACCTGATCCCGTTCAATCCTTTCCCGCAGGCGCCATATCAGCGTTCCGACATGCAGACAGTGTTGCGTTTTCGCGATGTGTTGATGCAGGCAAATATCGTTACCACCATACGCAAGGTGCGCGGCGACGATATCGCGGCAGCCTGTGGGCAGTTGGCAGGGCAGGTACAGGACAAGACAAAACGAACACATCGATTGATTGAGGTGAGCCAATGAAGCTATTCAAACTGTTACTCCTTGTGTCGTTGTTGTCGGCCTGTGCATCGCAAGGGGGCGGTTCCGAAGGCACACCGCAGGGCGATACGACACGTGCGCAGAAAATCGCCAGGATACACACCGAGCTGGCGGGCATGTATTACGACCGGGCCCAATATGGCGTGGCCTTGCAGGAGGTGGCGGTGGCGCTGAAGGCGGACGCGGGTTTTCCGCAAGCCTATAATGTGCGGGCATTGGTACGGGTGGCTTTGCATGAAAATGATAAGGCGGACGAAGATTTCCAGCACAGCCTGAGACTGGATAGCGCGAATTCCGAGACGCACAATAACTATGGATGGTTCCTTTGCCAAAACGGGAATATGAAGGAATCCTTCAAGCAATTCCAGGATGCTTTGAACAATCCGCTGTATTCCACGCCGGAAGTGGCTTACGCCAACCTGGGCTTGTGCTCAAGGAAGGCGGGGCTGACGAAGGAGGCGGAAAGCAATCTGCAGCGAGCGCTGGTTCTGCGACCCGATATGCCGAATGCGTTATATGGTTTGGCGGACTTGAACTATGGCAAGGGGGATTTTGCCGCGGCAAAATCCTACTTCAATCGTTTTTCGCAGGTGACGCCCGAGTTGAATGCAGAACAACTGTGGCTGGCGGTACGTATCGAGCGCAAGATGCATGATCGCAATTCCGAAGCCAGCTATGCTCTGCAATTGCGCAAGAACTATCCCGATTCCCCCGAAGCCCAACAGTTATCGCAAGGGCAATGATGGATACTTCCGGCACCGCCGTTAATGCAAAAAAGGAACCTGCGGATCAGCAACAGCCGGTGCTTGATGTCGGCATGGCGTTGCGCGAGGCGCGTGAGCGCTTGGGCATGAGCGTGCATGACGTTGCGGATCGGATCAAGTTTGCCCCGAAGCAGGTTGAAGCATTGGAAGCGAATGATTTTGCGCATTTGCCGGAACCCGCCTTTGTGCGCGGTTTTGTGCGCAGCTACGCTCGTGTGTTGCACCTGGATGAAGTGGCGCTGATCGCAGCTTTGCCTGCCGATCCTTCCGGACAGGTTGCTGCAAAGGCGCAGGCAGTGAATGCGGTGTTTCCGAACATGCAATCATTGCGGCGCATCAATGTGCTGTGGTTGGCCGGCGCACTGGTTGTCGCGCTGGTGCTTGGATTGTTCGTGCTACTCCATGCAGGCGAGCCGACAGCAAAGCCGACCAGGGTCGTCGTCGAACCCGTGACCTTGCCGAAGGCTGAAGTTGAAGTTGCCGTTTCGGCTGTGGCGGAGACCGAATTGCAAGCGAAGAATCCAGAAGTCGCGCAGGTAGTCGAGCCTGATAAAGCGACCGGCAATACGGCGACCAAAGTGACCGATAATAATGCGGGCGAAAAGCCCAGCCCCGGACAGCCCGTCGTGAAGCCTGCACCTCAAATTGAAGCTGCCGCACCGGCACCGGCTCCAAAGGTCAAGCAGCCGCAATCACATACAGCCAAACCAGCTGTCGTGCAACCCCAATCACCCGCAGCCAAGTCACCCGCCTTGCAGCCGCTTTCCCAGATAGAGGCTGCTTCTGCACCTGTGGCGGCAGACAAGCAGCCCATCCCACTTGAAGTGCTCAAGCGCCGGCCTCTGCACCTGGTATTCATTGAAAGCGCGTGGGCCGAGGTAATAGATGCTCATGGGGTGGTTCTTCTGTCGCGGAACAATCCGAGCGGCACCGAGAAATGGGTCGGCGGGCCACGGCACGAGCCGTACGACATATCGATCGCGCATCCGGCCAACGTTAAATTGTTTTTCAGGGGCAAAGAGATCGATCTCTCGGCGTATGCCGGGATGGATGTTGCGCACCTGAAGGTGGAATAAGATGAGTCATCC
>DAICZN010000075.1 GCA_027311105.1 Gallionella sp. | reverse complement strand
GTTCTCGCTGTTCATGCTGCGCCACCTGTTCGTGCGCCGGCCGGACAGGGTGCAAGCCGCATGGCTCAGGGTGTGCGGCAAATTGGCCCGCGCGGGCCTGCCGCGGGCCGCACATGAAGGCGCAAAAGACTATGCCGATCGCGTCGCGGCGGCTCGCCCCGCGCTGGCGGCGAATATCCGGGACCTCGCGGCACGCTACAGCGCGTTGCGCTATGGCTCGCACGGGAATGAGTCTGCCCGGCAGGAATTTCTGCAACGCGTCCGGGCCTTTAAAATCTGACAGGGTATAATCCGCTGCAATTCATCCCGCCCAAGCCACATGTATATCACCCGCCGCCTGGAATTCGATGCCGGACATCGCATCCCCAACCACAACAGCCAGTGCAAACACTTGCACGGCCATCGCTATGCGATCGAGATCACCCTGTCCGGGGACATCATCACCAGCGAGGGGCTATCCGAACAAGGCATGGTGATGGACTTCTCCGATGTCAAGCGCATCGCCAGGGAAAAACTGGTGGATGCCTGGGATCACGCTTTCCTGGTGTATCGCGGCGACAAGCCGGTATGCGACTTTCTGGCAAGTTTGCCGAATCACAAAACCGTCATCCTCGACACCGTGCCCACAGCCGAGAACCTCGCCCAGGAGGCCTTCAACGTCCTGGCACCGGCCTACCGGGACACCTACGGCAACCACCTGCGCCTCGAGCAGGTGCGCCTCTATGAAACTCCCAACAACTGGGCAGACTGCGTGAGAAACCGGGTTCCTTCCTGACTGGCCCGCGTTTTTCTGGACAGGGTCGGCCGCTTGGTTCAAAATGCGCGACCTCAAAGGGCCGGCAGCGCCGGGCAAGGCACGAAAAAAGCCAGATCTGCCGCCCGAGTGCGAAGTAACAACAATCAGGAAGCGTGGCCGAGCGGTTGAAGGCACTAGTCTTGAAAACTAGCGAGGATGAAAGTCCTCCGTGAGTTCGAATCTCACCGCTTCCGCCAGAACCCATTCTCAACCCGTATATATCCACTATCAGCATCACAATTGAAACTTTGCCCGCACTCCGCTAGTCTTACCCCCGTTGTTGAGTAAACGCATAACTTTTAGGAGACTTCAAATGGAACAACAATATATTCCCGCAACGCAAATCGGTGCAATCGCAACCGCGCAAAACACGGTATTGCGCAACACCTACATGATGCTGGCGCTTACGATGATCCCGACCGTGATCGGTGCTTTCATCGGCATGACCACCAATTTTTCGTTCATGGCGCTGCATCCGGTCATCTTCTCCCTGCTGATGTTCGCCGTGATGATGGGCCTGATGTTCGGCGTAACTGCAACCCGCAATAGCGGCTGGGGTGTCGCGTTGCTGCTGGCATTCACGCTGGTTGCCGGATTCTTCCTCGGACCTATCCTGCAAGTCGCGCTGCACCTGAAAAACGGCGCACAACTGGTGGGCATGGCGGCAGGCGGAACCGGGATCATCTTCTTCAGCCTGGCGACACTGGCAACAGTGACCAAGAAGGATTTCAGCTTCATGGGCAAATTCCTGTTCATCGGCGTGATCCTGCTGATCGTCGCCTCCCTGGCCAACATGTTCTTCCAGGTGCCCGCGCTGGCGCTGACCATCTCCGCGATCGCCGTGCTGATCTTCTCTGCCTATATCCTGTTCGACATCAGCCAGATTGTGCAGGGCGGGCAGACCAACTACGTGATGGCGACGATGAGCTTGTATCTGGACATCTATAACATCTTCGTCAACCTGCTGAGCCTGCTGATGGCATTCAGCGGCGAAAGGGACTAGTCTCAAAAACGGCCGGACCAAACCAGGCCGGGTTAGCGCAAAAAACCGCGCATGCCGGAATGCAAAACGCCCCACTTCGCTGGGGCGTTTTTATCGGGCAACGCCCGGATGCACGTCCTCTTCATGGCCGCAAGCGGCAACCGTCGCGGCAGCGGAACAGATAGCAGCTACAACCCGGACATGGTTGCCTGAACCCAAACCGGTTCATTGCAGACGATCGGTCCGCTCGGGGGTTGTGCTCGCCAGCCGCTGCGATACCCACTGCGGCCAGCACTATTTAAGCAATGTCATGAATCTTCCGATTGGAACTGCGTCGCCGAACAGAAACCCCTGGTAGTGGGAGCAGCCGTTTTGCAGGAGAAGTTGTCGTTGCTGTTCCGTCTCCACCCCTTCGGCTATGACGGCGATGCCCAGGCTTCGTGCCATGGCCACGATGGTGCGCACTATCGCCACGTCGCTGCGATCGAAGGTTATATCACGGACGAAAGACTGGTCGATTTTAAGCTGGTCCAGCGGCAGTCGCTTGAGATATTGCAGCGATGAATAACCTGTGCCGAAATCGTCCAGAGAGAGCTTCACGCCAATCGCGTTCAACGAGTTCATTTTTGCAATGGTGTCTTCGATGTTTTCCAGCAGCATGCTTTCGGTCAGTTCCAGCTTGATCAGCGCCGGGTTGATGGCATGGCGCTTCACGGCAGTTTTCACATGCGACACGAAATCGGCCTGACGAAATTGCTTGGCACTCACGTTCACAGCCAGCGTCAGGTCGCGGGTAAGCGCATCCTGCTGCCATACCCTGAGCTGGGCGCAGGCGGTCTCCAGCACCCATTGCCCTATCGTCAGTATCAGGCCGGTCTCTTCCGCCAGCGGAATGAATTGAGCCGGCAAAACCAGCCCGCGTTCAGGGTGCCGCCAGCGGATCAATGCCTCTGCACCGCAGGGACGGAACGCACTGTCCACCTGGACTTGATAATGCAGTTGGAATTGGCGGTTCGCCAGCGCTTTTTGCAACTCGCCTTCCAGCAGGACGCGTGAAGAGATATTTTCCTGCATCCGCCTGTCGAAGAAGCGCAGGGTATTGCGGCCGGCTTTCTTGGCCTGATACATGGCGATGTCGGCCTGCTTCATCAGTTCTTCTGTCGCCTGCTGGTTGTCGTTAAACAGGGTGGCCCCGATACTGGCAGAGCACCGGTATGCATGGGGGCCAAGCTGGTAAAGCTGGCCGAGCGCTGCGAGTATTTTCTCGCCGACAACCTCGACCTGCGCTGCCGCATCAATGGGCTGCTTGCCCAGGCTTAACAGCATCACCACGAATTCATCGCCGCCCAGGCGCGCCACAGTGTCGCCTTCGCGTATGCACTTGCCCAGGCGTTGCCCGACCTGCTGCAACAGCATATCCCCGATGTCATGCCCCAGCGTGTCGTTGAGGTTCTTGAAATTGTCCAGGTCTATGAACAGCAGCGCGCCTTCGAGACCGCTGCGCGCACTGGAAACCAGCGCCTGCCTTATCCGGTCCTGCAGCAGCCGCCTGTTGGGCAGGTGCGTGAGGGGGTCGTAAAACGCCAGATACTGGATTTCTTCCTCAGCCGCCTTGCGTTCGGTGATATCGATGTGCGACCCGACATAGTGCGTAATGGCCCCGTCGTCCCCTTTGACGGCAGTGATGGAAAGCAACTTTGGATATATTTCGCCATTCTTGCGCCTGTCCCATATTTCTCCATGCCAGTACCCGGTGCTGCGGATGGTATCCCACATTGCCCGGTAGAATTCCGGGGAATGGCGGCCGGAGTCGAGCAGGCGGCGCGGTTTTTTTCCCACGATTTCCTCTGGCGTATAACCAGTGCTCTCCGTGAATGCCCTGTTGACCCTCAGGGTCAGGCCTTTGGCATCGGTGATTATCAGGCTTTCCTGCGACTCAAAAGCGGTGGCGGCGATGCGTGTAGCTTCCTCGATTTGCCGGTGCAGGTTCATGCTCTCTTTTTGCAATTGTGCGGCCATCGCATTTATGCCCTGCGCCATGTTGTTCAGTTCGGTGACGCGGTCGGACACAAAAACTCGCGTTTCCAGATGCCCGCTACCTATCATCTGCACGGCATCGCTCAATTTCCGGATCGGGGAGGCGATGCGGCGGCTGACGTAATAGGCCAGAAAAACGGCAATCGAAAAAAACAGAGTTGTCACAAACACCATCGCCCAGAACATGCGCGACTTGAGTTCCCTGGTACGCTCCCAGCTCATTTCCAGGATGACCGCGCCGGTTTGCTCTGCAACAGGATGGGCCTCGAACTCGCCAAGCGCCACTTGCACCGGAACGATGGGCTGGTATATCCACAGGTTCTCCCCGTCGCTGTATATCGGGTTGGCCTTGCCGGCCGGCAATTTATTGGCGGGATCCGGGAGATCCGGCACCGGCTGTTTTGCATCGGCTTTCGCATTCCCTGGTTGGCCGGAAAAGTCGCCCATTTCAATCAATTTTTCGGAGGCGGCGTTCAGCACCATGACCCCGCGCACATCCCGTTGCCGCATGATTCCCAGGGCTATGTTCTGCAGGAAGGGCTGATTATTCGAAAACACGCCATATTCGCTGCTGGAAGCCAATTGGCGGGCGATGAGTTTGCCCCGTTCCACAAAGTCGCGGTCCAGATACGAAGAGCGGTCCTGCAGGAAATAGACCTGCAGGCCGACTATCATCACCAGCATGGGGATCAGTGCCATCCCTGCAACAAACTGCTGGATACTAAGTTTTTTCAAGGTTCGCCTCCCTTTGTTTTGTCCATCTGGTTGCGTATGGCTTCCAGGGATGGCAATTCAATTTCCAGTGACCGGGCCACCTGCCGGTTCACCGCAATACTGTAAGAGTCGGGATATTGCGGCTCGGGCAGCTGCCCCGATTTTGCATAGGCAATCACCGCCGCACTGGTTTGTGCAGCCAGTTGTTCCAGTGTGGAAAAGACCGCGCACAGCGCTCCGGCATTGACATAGGATTGGGACAATCCCACCAGCGGAATCCCGTGGCGATAACTGCTGAGTATGATGTCGCGAATGTTGCTGCTGTTATAGATGGTGTTGTCAGGTATGGCCAGCAGCAAATCGCTGCGTGACAGAACGCGTTCCAGGTCGCCGGACAATGTACCGGAAGAATCGGCAACCTGGGTGACCAGCGTTGCGCCGCGATCCAGCAACAGCCTGCGCAGTTCCTCTGTTTTCCAATTCGTTCCCGGGGAGAGCAATATGCCTATCCTGTTGCGGGACGGCAATGCGGCGCGCAACAGGCTTACTTGCCTGCTCCAGGGTTGATCAACAAAAATTGCCGAGAGCTCCCCGCCGGGCCGGCGGCTGTTTGCCAGCCCGGCATATCTGAAGCTGGTCAGCATTGTTGCAAGAAGCGGACGGTCTGTATGCGGGGCTACCGAAACTGCCGCCTGCTCCCCCACCGTGACGATCAGGTCGATTTGCCCGCCGCTGTCGGAAAACGATTCGGTGTATTCTTGCGTGCTGACACGGATGTCCGCAGGCAGGTTCTGCCTGAAGGTTGTTGCAAAAGCCCGATAGGGAGCCTCATTGCCGCTCAGCACCAGCAGCACACGCAGGTCCGCTGCATAACCTGAAAAATGCAGGGGAAGAAACAGCCACAGCATCCAGCAAAATGCATGTTTAAACCATATCCGCTGTGTTTGTGGCGAGGAGATGTGCACCGCGTTTACCAGTTGATTGCGGTCATGACATAGGCGCGCTGGTTGAAGACATTGCTGGCGATATATTCGCTGTAATTCTGTTTGAACAGGTTTTGCACCACCAGCGCCACATTGCCCTTGAATCCGGCGGCACCCTCAAAAGACCGGGCAATGCGCAGGTCCGTCCGATGCTGCTGCGGCTGGAAGTCTATCCAACCACGGTCAAATGGCTGCAGGGAGCTCTGATAGTAATAAGCTGTGCTGAAGGAATAATTACCGGTCAGATGCCGGGAGTAAAGCAGGCTGACATTGTTCAGCGGCAGGCTTTCTGCAAGTTTGTCGCCGCCGACCAATGAACTGGCCGGCTGCATATACGAGTAACCGGCCGCAGCCAAAGCCGGGGCGTTGCTGCTTGCGAATTCGTGCGCAAAATTAACTGTCAGGTTGCCGGATTCATTCCAGGATTTTTTCAGCGTGGCCTCAAAGCCGTGATATTCGGCAGACATTCCATTTACAAAAATGCCTGTTGTCGTGTCGGGGAAAATTCCATTGCTCAACAGATCGCTGAACAGGCGCATATCCAGTGTGGTGTCCCAGTCCGGAAATTCACCGAGATAACCGACCTCGCGGGATACCATTTTTTCCGGGATCAGCGCCGGGCTTGTTGCCGTTGCACTGGGAATGATCAATGCGCCGGGCTGGATTGCCGGGAAGTTGGTTTCCGCCAATGCCGGCGTCCGGTAGGCAACCGAAATTCCCGTTCTGAAAGTATTCTGCGGCGTCACATGGAAATTCAGCGATACGCGCGGCGACATATCCTTATTTCCGTAGGCATCCCTCTCGAACATGTTGCCGATATTGAGCAGGAGCCGCTTGGTGATGCGCCATTCGTCATTGGCGAAAATCTGCAGGTCTTCGGTGAACGACGTGGAAGACAGGGCCAGCGACAGGGGCGGCATGACGCTCTGGCCGTTGACCGTATTGGTCTGGTAATTCGTTCCATAGACCAGGCGGTTCGATTCGGAAGTCCGCAGGGTATGCTGCACCTCAAGCTGGTCGCGGCCGACTGACAGGGTCTGTACCACCGGCCCGGGGTAGTACACCCCGCCCAGGTAAACAGGGAATGCCTCGCTCTGGTCTTCCTGGATATGGTAATAACGCACGCTGAGCTCGGAAGAGTTTTCCAGTGCACGTGTCCAGCCAAGCTGGACAAAGCTGGTGTTGGCGATCAGGTCATGGAACGGGTTGCCATTCGTGCTGGTCGGCGCGGCCGGGGTCGGGTTCTTGTCATTGAACCCGACCCCTTGTATGTCGTGATTGAAACCGAACTGCAGGTCAAAGCTGTTGGCCCCATCGGGATGATAGTTGCCGCGGTAATTCATCAGGCGCGCCTGATTGTTGTCATTGCTGTTATTCAGCAATCTGTGGTCCTGGAAAGGCGCCGAAGTGAGGTTGTCATAGCCGTTATCGGCGGTGTAACCCAAAGTCGCCCGGTAATCGTACGTTTCGCCGCGCCTGCCAAATCTGGCGTCCGCGTCGTTGATTCCCTTGTTGCCGCGGGTATATTTGGCGTGCTTGCCATCCACGGCACCCGCATCATTGGTGATGATATTGATCACGCCCTGTGTCGAATTTGCGCCATAGGATGCCGCAGCCGGACCGCGAATCACCTCGATGCGCTCGATATCGTCGATCGTGATCGGCAGGTTGGCCCAGTCCACGGTATTGTTTGGCGACATGTACACGCTGCGGCCGTCTATCAACACCTGCATGCGCCGCGAGAACTGGTCTGTCGCGCCATGGTAGGAAACAATGGCCTGGCTGCCCTTGTAATAGCTCACGTACATGCCGGGAACCAGCTTGAACAGATCGGGAATGTTGCGGAAACCGGAATCGACTATCATCTTCTGATCGATCACCGTCATCGCGTTCGGCGCTTCCGACAAAGGCTGGTACAAACGCGAAGCGCTCAACACCACGGGAAGCTCCTGAAAATAATTCAGTTCGCCCGCATCGTCGGCCGCTTCTGTATTGGCCGAGTGCCCGGAAAAGCACAGCAGCAAGAGTATGACGTTTTGCTTTTTCAACAATAGCCCTTTTATCGGAAATTCCCGGTTTTCGTCATTTGCGGGTGTGTCACCCGGAATTCCTGTTCCATGCCATTTAACGTTTACAGTCGGGCTAAGCATATCCGGGGTCGGCAATCTATCAGCAAAAACAATATTCAACCAGCGCAAAACAACAAGTTATTGATACTTCCATAATTCACGACACCCTTGCCGTCATTGCGAACGAAGTGAAGCAATCCTGCAAGACCAGGATGCATTTTTTTAAACCATCTGGATTGCCACGTCGGCTACGCCTTCTCGCAATGACAGGGTATTACTGGATTGCCGCGTCGGCTACGCCTCTGCCGCGCTTCGCTCGCAGTTGAAGCCTTGTTGCAATGACAAGGCATTCTGGATTCCCGAATTCGCGGGAATGACGTGCCAGTTTTTTTAATTTCCCCTTCCCGTTTAAACCACATAAAGCAGGATCGCTACATAATGGCATGCGCTGCCGGCAATGACGAACAGGTGCCAGATGCCATGCGCATGGGTGAGACGCTTGTCGATCAGATAGAACACGATGCCCACTGTATAGAACAGCCCGCCCGCCACCAGCCAGGCGAAACCGTCCGGTCCCAGGGCATGCCGCAGCTGGGCCAGCGCCACCAGCGCCACCCAGCCCATCACGACGTAAATCACCACGGACAATATGCGCGCTTCGCCGCGCTGCATCAGTTCCTGCAGGATGCCGAACGCGGCCAATCCCCACACCACGCCGAACAGCGACCAGCCCCAGGGGCCGCGCAACGTTACCAGACAGAACGGGGTGTAACTTCCCGCGATCAGCAGATAGATGCTGTTGTGGTCCAGCTTGCGCAGGATGACCTTGGCCCGCCCGCGCAGGCTGTGATACAGCGTTGAGAAGCTGTACAGCAAGATCAGCGTCGCACCGTAGATCGAGACGCTGACTATCTTCCAGGGATCGCCGCCCAGCGCTGCCAGCACGATCAGCACGACTGTGCCGGCAAGCGCAAACACGGCCCCGACCAGATGAGTTAGCGCATTGAATTTTTCCCCGTAGTACATATGGATGGCCGTATTCCTTGGTTAATATCGCCAGCGAATCTTCACAAACGGCGGGATATCATTTTTTGGCGGGTTTTTTTGCCCGCTTTTTCGGGGCGGGTGCCTGTTTGGCTGCCGGTGCATGTTCCGCTGCGGCCCTGGCTGCACTGATCCGTTTGGTCACGATGTCGCCGCTGGCGGCGGCAAAATCCAGCGTGATGGCAGGCGCAACGTAGCGCCCGCTGACACGGACCGGGATGGTGACGCCCCTCAACTCGGCCAGGTCTCCCGCGCTGCGCCGCTTGAGCGCGGGGGCCACCACGGCAGCAAGTTGATAATTGATGCTGCCCGAACCGGGAGCGATGTCGCCTTCACCCGCCACCCGGTACAGCGCAGACCTCAATTCGAAACTGTTGCCGTGGCTGATGCCGTCCCTGATGTTGAACGCGGCTTTCAAACCGGAGAAACCGGTTCTTTCACTGAAACGGGATTCGTGGACGCGCGGTTCGCTCCTGGTTCCCAAATCATCCCTGCCCTCGACCAGCGCGGTACGCAGGTCGATACCCGCGATGGAACCCCGACCCAGGACAAGCGCCAGGCTGCCGTCCAGGGTTTTGCGCAGCTCGCCGATGCTGCCGCCCTCGGCGCTGATGTTCAGCGCAATATCGCCCTTGCCATCGAGTTTGCCTATTGCCGCCGTGTCGGCGAGCAGGGAATTCATCTGCACGCCCCGCAGATTCTGCGCGAGCGTGAACTGTGGTTTGCCCCGGGCATCAGCGCTGAAGCTGCCGGTCAATATCCCGCCGTAAAACCTGGCAGATAACGGCGCTATGGCGAGTTCGGATTGCTCGACCTTGATCACTGCAGCGAGCTTGCTGGCTTTGAGCTTCGCCACCCTGATCTCCCCGGCATGCAGACTGCCGCCCAGGTTCATATCCTTGAGGCCGCCAAGATCCAGATGGGTGGCATCGTTCTGGTAGCGCTTGATCCAGTCGGCGGCGATATACCGGTCCAGATCGATGTGGTTGATATTAATATCCAGTGTATATGCGGGGTGGTTGAAATCGGCCAATGCCATCTTGCCGGTGATATCACTGTCGTCGACCGTTGCCTTGAAGCCCAGATTCGCACTGCGTCCGGAAAGATCCACGCTCAGCTTGCCCGTCGCCTTCCCCGACAGCTCACCCGAGAGCATCGTATCCTTTGCGGAAAAATCCAGGGACATGGCGCCCAGCAGCAGGGTCGGCGCGGCTTCAAAATCCATGCTCGCCGGGCTGGACAACTTGCCCTGCAGCCTCCGCCCCGGCCCGCTGAAATCAAAATCCGTACTGAACACCCCCGCCTTGAAAATCTTGTTGGAGAAATCGAACGCGGGCATCTGCAGCGACGCCGTCCACTTCTCGTCGAACTGCGCCAGTGTGGCATCAAGCGTGATATTGCTGCCGCTCAAAGTGTCCTTGGCGTATTGCAGTTTCGGCATGCCCAGCCTGGCCCCGATGCTGCGCTGCCCGTAATTGCCCGTTCCGGAAACAACAATATTTTCTGCCAGCAAGGATTGCTGCGCCGGATTGCTGTCCAGACTTCCCTTGAAACTCAGGTCAAGATTGCTGAATCCGCCCGCGGTGCCGTCCAGCTTGCCGTCGATATCGGCGAATTCGTAACGCATGGCCTTGCGGTCGAAAAACAGACTGCTTTTCAGTTCGATGTTGGAGTCGCTGTGCAGCCGTTCCGAATTGAGATGGAAACTCGCCTTCAGGTTGCCCGGCACGGTGTCGGCGAGCCGGCCGGTCTCGATCCTTATATCCTGCACCGCGACACGCTGCCACTTCATCTCGTCCTGCCAATTGATGGCCGAATTGGTGACGCGCAAACCCTCGATATCGAACGTAACCGGCGACAAAACTTCATTGCGTACCAGCAGGTCGTCAAAGTTGGTTGTGCCATCCTTGAACCGGGTCAGGTTGGCGCGGATGCCGTCGATCTCCACCCGCTCCAGCACCAGCTGCTTTTTAAGCAAAGGCCACCAGGCGATGTAAAGCCGCGCGTTGTTGATGGATGCGAATTCCCTGGCGCTGTTGCGCTCGCTCAGCGACATCTTGCCGGAATCCAGCCCCAGCTTGGGGAAAAAGGTCAGCTTCAGGTCGCCCTGCAACACCAGATCGCGCTGGGAGTGCGCCTTGACGTACTGGACGATCTCGGTTTTGAATCTGTTCGCGTCGACCAGATAGAGAAACAAGCCAATTGCAGCCGGGATCATCAGGATGATCAGCAGCAACGCGGCCAGGCCGGCGCGCCAATGCTCCTTGGCGAAGGATTCGGCAAACGGTATCTTGATGCCGAAAATTGAAACCAGGACACCGGTGATACCGAACAGTCCGAGAGCCGAATTCTTGATTGCCTTCATTCATTGATCCCTATGCTGTGGTGCGCAGATCATGCCGGGATAATTGTAACCTTGCCGGGTATTGCCGTGGGGCCGGTTCAACCTCCCCGGTAAATACGCCTTCCAAGTTGGGCATGAAAGTTGTAATGACAACCGGCCCGATCAGCGCCCACCCGGGCCGCGCTGCTCCGGGCGCAGCCGCGGCGCCAGCAACTCCTCCGCAGTATCCGCATCCACCGGCTTGCCGGCGGCATCCACCAGCGGCTGCTCGAAATCGTTCCAGCCGCGCACCCCGGTCTTGAGCGAGACCACGCCGGTATAGCCCATTTTCTGCATCACGTCCGCAACCAGCGCCGACCGGTAGCCGGAACGGCAGATCACCACAATATCCAGTCCCCGTCCGGCGACCAGCAACGGCAAGGTTTCGTCGAAGCCCCATTCGCAGGATTGCTCCAGCACCCCGCGCGGCACGTTGATCGCGCCGGGGATATGCAGCATGGCGAACTCTGCCGTTTCGCGCACGTCGAGCAGCACGGGTTTGCTGCCTGCGGCCAGCTGCTTGCCCAGGTCCCATGGCTGGATCTCTTTCACGCGCGTGAGCGCGTCTGCGACCAGGTCGGTGTAGCGTTTCATGGCTTCTCAAACACCGCGATCGACTCCACATGCGAGGTATGCGGAAACATGTTCATCACCCCGGCGGATTTCAACACATAACCGCGTTGCACCAGTTCGGCGGCATCGCGCGCCAGTGTGCCCGGGTTGCACGAAACGTACACGATCCTGCGCGGCGTGTTTTCGCCGCCCAATGACTTAACCAATTCCAGTGCGCCATCGCGCGGCGGATCAATCAGCAGTTTGTCGAACCGGCCAAGACTGGAGTAAGTCTCCGCGGTGATCTCGAACAGGTTCATCGCGGCATATTTGGCATTGCCCGCCAGTTCGTTGAATTCGGCATTCTGCCTGGCGCGCGCCACCAGCGCTGCGCTGCCTTCGATGCCCAGCACTTGCGCACCCAGGCGCGCGATCGGCAGCGTGAAGTTGCCCAGGCCGCAGAAGAAATCCGCGATGCGTTCGCCCGGTTGCGGGTCGAGCAAACGCATCGCGCGGCTGATCATCACGCGGTTCAGGGCGCTGTTCACCTGGGTGAATTCGCTGGGCGCGAACGGCATCACGATGCCGAATTCCGGCAGGCTGTAGGAAAGAGGCGGTGCGTTTAGCGGGTGAAACGGCGCGATAGTGTCATAACCGCCGGTCTGCAGCCAGAACTGGATACCGTGCTTGTCGGCAAAGGCACGCAGCGCGCTTTCATCTTCGCTGCTGGGCGTATCCATCACGCGCAGCACCAGCACATCGACGTGATCTCCCACCGCCACCTCGATCTGCGGCACGCGATCGCGTATCGACAGGCCGCTGATCAACTCGGCCAGCAGCGGCAGCAGCACGGCAATCCTGGGCGTGAGTATCTCGCAGTGCTGCATGTCGGCGACAAAGCTGCTGCGCTTCTCGTGAAAACCGACCAGCGTCTTGCCCTTTTTGATCACATGCCTGACCGACAACCTGGCGCGCTCGCGGTAACCCCAAGCCTGCCCGTAGATCGGGCGCAATATGGTTTCCGCCCTGACCTTGCCGATGTGCCACAGGCTGTCTTCGAGAATGCGCTGCTTGACCGCGACCTGCGCCCTTGCGTCCAGGTGCTGCATCGAGCAGCCGCCGCACACGCCGAAGTGTTTGCATTTCGGCTGCACGCGCATCGGCGAAGACTTGTATATCTGCGTGACTTGAGCCTGCTCGAACGAAGGCTTCTTGCGGTATGAGCTGTAGCTGACCACTTCGCCGGTGAGCGCGCCCTCGATGAAGATCACCTTGCCTTCGGTGCGCGCGACGCCGCGGCCTTCCTGGTCCAGGGATTCAACGATGACGGAGTCTTGCTGCGGATTGTTTTTAGACATGAGGGTAAGCTTTCATCGCGCGTAGGAGCGGGCCATGCCCGCGAATCTGAATGGCAATCGCGGGCATGGCCCGCTCCTACGGATAGGTTATTTTGTGTTCAGGCCAGACCGCGAGGAATTCTTTCCAGTGCGGCTGGTCGAGCTTGGCCAGTTCAGCGCGCACCAGCTCGCATTCCTTCTGGTAGCGCGCCCGCGTCAACGCGCCGCGCATCAGCTGGAAGCGCGCGAACACCAAATAAGTGTTGGCCACGTCGGTCTCGCAATAGTTGCGTATCTCGTCCAGCCTGCCCTGCTGGTAGGACTCCCACACCTTGCTGCCGTCCATGCCCAGCTTGCCGGGAAAGCCGATCAGTTTTGCCAGCTCGTCCAGCGGTGCGTTGGCGCGCCCGGTATACATTGCCAGCAGGTCCATCAGATCGAGATGGCGCGAATGGTAACGGCTGATGTAGTTGTTCCACTTGAAATCCTTGTCGTCCTCGCCCTGGTCCCAATAGCGCGCGCACTGCACGCCGTGGATCAGACCGCGATAATGCAGCACCGGCAAATCGAAGCCGCTGCCGTTCCACGACACGATCTGCGGGGTATATTTGTCGATGCCGTCGAAAAAGCGCTGGATGATGCTGCCTTCGTCCTCGTCCAGATCGCCCAGCGACCAGACCTTGAAATTGTCGCCTTCGCGCAGCGCGCAGGAGATCGCCACGACGCGCTGCAAATGATGTGGCATGAAGTCGCTGCCGGTCTTCTGGCGGCGCAACTGGAAAGCCATTTCCGCGACTTCCGCATCGCTGACGCGCGCATCCAGTTCATGCAGGGCGCGCAAGCCGGCGATGTCCGGTATGGTTTCAATATCAAAGACCAGTGTGGGATTCATGGCAATAATGGCGGGCAGTTTTCATGGGGGCGAATTGTTGCACAAACCGCCCGACCATGCTGCGGTCCGGATTTCAAGGTGCCAATACCGATTCCGTCCCGGTTTGTGGAAGATCGCAACAGGATTACCTGCCCGGAGCAGGTTTTCAAAGAGAGCTTATCCGGCCTGAACCGCGGGCCAATGAAGATCACAAAGCAGAATCCCGGGGTTACAGCTTCAATACTGCTTCGGATTCATGGCTGGAAAATTAATCTCAACGCATCGGCATACAGACTTGCCCAACCCTGTCATTGATAAACAGCAAAGTCCTTGGGCAAGCTAAACACGATGGGAACAGTATCAGCCTGGCGTGCGATTTTCCCGAATTCCAAAATGGCCCACGCTTGAAGAGGTATTTGTTACTGTCTCCGCACGGGCAAAGCAGTGCCAGCATCGGCTGATCAGAACGTATAGCCGACGCCTATCGAAATGACCGGGTAGAATTTGTAACTGCTCAGCGAACTGTTCAAGTCGCTGTTGGCCTGGCTGATATCCGCAGGAGACACGCCAGGAATGTTGGTCGTGACGTTTGCCTTGGGCGAGCCCTGATACATGATGCCGATATCGCTGGTGAACGACAGGCCCGCGTTTTTCGGGGTTCTTCCCCAGCCTATCCCCAGGTAGGGAGCCACTTTCTTGAATTCGATCGCGGCATTTACAGATTGTCCGGATGTGACACCGGTATAAGTTTGCCCGCCAATGTTGACGCTTCCGCCTGTAGGCCGTGCAGTCATATTCAAACTGTTGTTGTTGTAGATGAGGCCGCCGCTCATGCGGAAGCTGCCGGCGAAGGGGTGCCAATCGGCCAGTGCTTCCAGGCTGCTCAGGTTCAAGTCGCCGTTATAGTCTGTAGTAAGCCCGTTCGAT
>DAICZN010000070.1 GCA_027311105.1 Gallionella sp. | reverse complement strand
TCGGATTGCGCGTTGAATGCCATGAGTATCTTTTCGAAGCTGCTGTCCTGGCCTTTGTTGGCGCGGGCTTTGGGTACGGCTTGCAGCCACTCGAGTCCCTCCCTGCTGCCGGCTTCGGTCAACTTGAATCCGCGTTCGATCTCATTGCTGCCGGAGAGCAAAGCGGCGGGACTGCTGCCCAGGGCCGCATCCAGCTTCCTCACCGTCACCTGGTTCAGGTCAGCGTCATACAACCAGAATTTTGTGCCATCCCCGACGATCAGTTGCTCGTAGGGTTTCCGGTAAGTCCAGCGAAATTTCCCCGGACGCACGAACTGCATCGTGCCGGAAGCGGACTGGATGCGCTTGCCGTCCTGGTCCAGAACTTCCTGGGTGAAATCCGCCTGGGCTGAATGCGTAGTGGCGATGAAGGTCTTGAGTTTTTCGATGGCGCCGGCGTGGGCGTAAATCGGTGCGGCGAACAGCATCAAAACTGCAAAAATATATTTCATTATTTTCCTGACATTGTTTGGGACTGAGGTGCGGGGACCGAGTACCGGGTTAACAGCGGGACACTGGGTTAACTCAATCCCCAGTCCTCAGTCCTGCCTTATCGGCGCAAGCACTTCGCGATTGCCGTTGCTTTGCATCGCCGAAACTATGCCGGCCGCCTCCATTTGCTCTACCAGCCGCGCGGCGCGGTTATAGCCGATGCGCAGATGACGCTGCACCAGAGAGATCGAGGCGCGGCGATTTTTCAGAACGATTTCGACCGCCTGGTCGTACAGCGGATCGGCTTCCGCATCCAGGCTCTCGCCGGCGACCCCGCCCTCTTCCGGGGGTTCTTCCAGCGAATTGAGCACGCCGTCAATGTATTGCGGCTCACCTTGCGCCTTGAGATATTCGGCGACACGGTGCACCTCCTGGTCGGACACGAAAGCGCCATGCACGCGCTGCGGATAGCCGCTGCCGGGCGGCAGGTACAGCATGTCGCCCTGGCCGAGCAACGCTTCCGCGCCCATCTGGTCCAGTATCGTGCGCGAATCGATCTTGCTGGACACCTGGAACGCCACGCGCGTCGGCACGTTGGCTTTGATCAATCCGGTGATCACATCCACCGAGGGGCGCTGTGTGGCAAGCACCAGATGGATGCCGGAAGCGCGCGCCTTCTGCGCCAGACGCGCGATCAGCTCCTCGATCTTCTTGCCCACCACCATCATCAGGTCGGCAAGCTCGTCGATGAACACCACGATCAGCGGCAGCTCCTCAAGCGGCTCGGGATTGTCCGGCGTCAGCGTGAACGGATTGGTCTCCGGCTTCCCGGCTTTCTCCGCATCGCGCAGCTTCTGGTTGTAGCCGGCGATGTTGCGCACGCCGAGCGCGGACATCAGCCGGTAGCGCCGGTCCATTTCCTGCACGCACCAATTGAGCCCCGAAGCGGCCTGGCGCATGTCGGTGACCACCGGTGCCAGCAGGTGCGGGATGCCTTCGTACACCGACAGCTCCAGCATTTTCGGATCGATCAGCAGCAGCCTGACCTGTTGCGGCGTGGCCTTGTAGATCAGGCTCAGGATCATCGCGTTGATCGCCACGGACTTGCCGGAGCCGGTGGTGCCCGCCACCAGCACATGCGGCATCCTGGCCAGATCGGCGACCACGGGTTTTCCGGAAATATCCTTGCCCATCGCGATCGTCAGCGCGGAATGCGTGTCGGCATACAGCTGCGAGCTGAGTATCTCGGAAAGCCGCACCACCTGGCGTTTCGGGTTGGGCAATTCCAGCGCCATGTACGCCTTGCCGGGTATCGTTTCGACCAGGCGTATGCTCACCACCGACAATGCGCGCGCCAGATCCTTCACCAGATTGGTGATCTGGCTGCCTTTCACGCCGACCGCGGGCTCGATCTCGTAGCGCGTGATCACCGGCCCGGGATAGGCCGCCACCACCTTCACTTCCACGCCAAAATCCTTCAGTTTGCGCTCGATCAGGCGCGAGGTGAATTCCAGCGTGTCGGCAGACACGACTTCGATATGCTGTGCCGCCTGGTCCAGCAAATGCAACGGGGGCAACGGCGAATCCGGCATATCGGAGAATAGCGGAGCCTGCTTTTCCTCGGCGGCACGCGCTGACCTGGCGATTTCCAGCAGCGGCATTTCGATGTGGATAGGCTGGTGATCCTCGACGCGTTTCTTTTTCTCTTCTTCGACCACGGCGACACGCTCATGCGTCGCCTGCATGCCTATACGCCTGTCCTGGCGAGTCTGCCAGGCCAGGCGTGCGCGCAGATATGCGGTTTCCAGCAACTCGCCCAGGCGATCCACGAAGCGCAACCAGGACAATCCGCTGAACAGGCTGAAGCCGGCCGCAATCAGGGCCAGCAACAGCAGGGTCGCACCGGTGAACCCGAACACACGGGTCAGCGCTTTGCCCAGCTCCATACCCAGCATCCCGCCATGCCCCTGCGGAAGAACGACCTTCATGCTGTAGAGGCGTATCGCCTCGAGCGCGCTGCTGGAAAGCAGCAGCACAATGAATCCGGCGATCGAAACCCACAGGGTGCGCTTGCTAAAAATACTGTCGGCACGCAAATTATGGTATCCGGCCCACACGCGTTGCAGCATGAACAGCACCCACCACCAGGCGGAAAAACCAAACACATAGAACAGCAGATCGGAAAGATACGCGCCAAATGCGCCGCCGGGATTGCTGATGTGCATGCCGCCGACGCTGTGCGACCATGCGGGGTCGGCGCGATCATAGCCATACAATGCGACCGTGAAATACAGCGCGCAGGCGACCAGCAGTATCCAGCGCGATTCGCGCAACAGGGAGAACAACCTGTTGGCCAGCAATTCGCCGCCTGCCTCAGCCATGGCATGCACCGATCAGGGACGCCCGCGCGGAGGCATGGCCGCGCAGATTCACTGCCGCCGCGTCCGGTTTAATGCGCGCCTCTTCATGAACCTGCAAGCGACCATCCGCCGACAATGTTTTCATCGCAATCCCCAAACTGGTTGACTTTAAATAGGTGCGGCTATGATACCGCAGCCGCTCAGCGCCCGCTTGCCAACAACTGCCGGATATCCTGGGCCAGCCAGTCCGGGGGCTCCCGTTCTCCGGCCAGCAGACGCATCCTGCCCTGCGTATCGATCACATAACTGAACGTCGAATGGTCGAGCGTATAGCCGTTTTTAGCCGGGTGCTTGCGATACTCCACCAGAAAGTTTTTCGCCGCGTCCGCCGTCTCCCCCGCATCTCCATACAAGCCCAGGAATGCGGGATCGAAAGCCGGCACGAATTTCGCCAGGATTTCGCGCGTGTCGCGTTCCGGATCCAGGGTGACGAACAATACCTGAACCCGGCCGGCGTCTTTCCCCAGCAGGCGCAGTGTCTGGGCCAGGTCGGCCAGCTTGGTGGGGCACACGTCCGGGCAATGGGTATAGCCAAAAAACAGCACCACCACCTTGCCCTTGAAATCACCCAGGCTGCGCGGCTTGCCGTTATGATCGGTCAGATGGAAATCGGCCTGCGTGTAACTGCCGGTCACGTCGCTCGCGTGAAAATGACTGGAAGGAACAGCCTTTTCGCAGCCGGCCAGCAAAACGACCAGCAGCAAAAAAAATAATCGGCGCAGCATATGGGCATGACTCATCGGTCTTTTACTCCAACTTTGAAAATTACATAAATTCCATAATCAGGCGCAAGTATCTACACTTGCCCCAGGAGTTCCAAATGGAGCTGCCTGGCTGCAACACGCGCATCCGCCTCGGGCAAATAGGGCACCGTGCCCAGCAACGGCGCTGCGATCCGCTGCTGCAGCGCGGCAATATTTTGTTCAATCATGGCCATCCCGGGGTCAACAATGTTGGCCACCCAGCCAGCCAGCGTCAAGCCGCGCTGTTCGATCGCTTCCACGGTCAGCAGCGCATGGTTCAGACAACCCAGACGCATTCCCACCACAAGGATGACGGGCAATCCCAGCTGCCGCGCCAGCTCGCCCCCGTCCTGCCCATCGTTCAGCGGCACCAGAAAACCGCCCACCCCTTCCACGATCAGCACTTCGGCCTGCCCGGCCAATGCCGAGTATGACGCTAAAATATGTCCAACGTCGATACTGGCGCCCGCAAGCTGTGCTGCCAGATGCGGCGCGATCGCCGGCGCGAAACAGTAGGGGTTGATTTGCCCGTGGTCCACCGCCACATTGCCTGCGGCCCGCAATTGCAGCACATCCTCGTTTTGCCCGTCGTCATCGCAACCTGCCGCTACCGGTTTCATCCCGGCCACGCGCTTGCCCTGTGCGGCAAGGCCATGCAGCAGCGCGCAGCTGATCAGCGTCTTGCCGACTCCCGTATCCGTCCCGGTAACGAAGTAGCTCATTTCAATTTGAAGGAAGTCCTGATGATCGCCGCACCGTCGGGCGTGGTGCGCGGCTGCGGCTTCCATGCATGGCCGTATACCACCTCGAAGGTCGCGGGCAATTTGCCATTGTTGCGCAGTCGCTCGTAATTTTCGACCAGGCGCGCCCAGGTGTTTTTTCCCATCAAGCCGCGGCTCCTTCCCACGGTGGCATTGCGGGCGCCTATCGATTTGAGATCCTGCAATACGCCGCGCACATCGTCGTATGTCAGGGTGATGTATTCCATGTCTATCACCGGATCGGCAAACCCCGCCTGCACCAGCATGTCCCCGATGTCGTGCATATCGGCGAACCTGTTGAGGTGGTTGTGCCGGTCCACGCCGTTGAACGCCAGCCTTAATTCCTTCAGCGTATCCGGCCCGAAAGTGCTGAACATCAACAGTCCTTCTGTTTTCAACACGCGATGCATTTCAACAAATGTCGCCGGCAAATCATTGCACCATTGCATAGCCAGATTGGACCAGACCATTTCCAGGCTGCCGGATGCCAGCGGCAAAGCTTCCATATCCGCGCAAAGCGGGGCCAGTTTTGCGCCTCCGAACAGTTTTTGCCACCAACCGGAGCGCCCCCGCGCGGTTTGCAACATGCCGATGGCAATATCCAGCTCTATCGTCCGGGCGGCGGGAAAGTGCTGGGCCAGGCGTCGCGCGCCCCATCCGGTTCCGCTCCCGGCATCCAGTATGCGCTCCGGTTGCAGCTTGATGTAGTCCAGGCGATCCAGCATCCTGATGCACACTTCACGCTGCAACACCGCTGCCGCATCGTAGTCCGCCGAAGCGCGATCAAAGGCGCGCCGCATCTGCCGTTTATCGATTAAATGTTCATCCATGCCCGTTGTCGCCCAGAAAAGCCACCATATGTTCCACAAACTGGCCGGGGTGTGACAGGAAGGGCGCATGCGCCGCTCCATTGATTGTCACCAGCTTCCCGTTCGGTATTTTGCTTGCCATGTATTGTGCGGCCCGCAGGGGAATCAGCGAATCACGTTCGCCAGCCAGCACCAGCGCAGGCTGGCGGATGCCCTGCAATTCGCAGCGCAAATCGCAGTTGAGCAGGATGTTCAGGCCGCCCTGCAGGGCAAGCAGATCAGGCTCTCCCCTGCTGAACAACGCATCGCGCAATACCGTCAACCATTCGCGCTCCTGCTCGCCACCCCGCACTTGCAATGCCAGAAAGCGTTTCAGGGTCAATGCGTAATGGTGCTGCAAATCATTCGCAAATTCTTCCAGAATTTCCGCACTCAATGCATGCACCCACCCGGTGCGGCGCACAAAACTCGGCGTGCTGCCCACCGTGGCCAGACTGGTCACTTGCCCGGGGTGCCGCAAAGCCCAGCGCAATGCGATCTGCCCCCCCAGCGACCAGCCGCATATGGCAAGCGGATCGTCGAATTGTGCGGATAACTCATCGACAATGGCATCCAAAGTGAAGGTTGAAGGTTCAAGGTTCAAGGGACAAGCCAGGTTTTGTTCCTTGACACTTGCTCCTTGGCCCTTGTTCCTTTCGTTGTTAACGCTGTACCCATGCCCCGGCAAATCCACCGCCATCACGGAAAAATTCCGCGCCAGCTGCCGCGCGACACCGGCCCACATGCCGCCGTGCATGGCCCAGCCGTGGATCAGCAGCAGCGGCGCGCCGCTGCCACCCTTGCCCGAATATTCGTAACGATCAACGTGCAAGTTCATGCAGCGTGCCGATCAAACGTTCCACGTCCGCTGCATCATGCGCAGCGGACAGGGTGATGCGCAAACGCGCTGTTCCCTGCGCAACCGTGGGCGGGCGTATCGCCGCGACCCAGATGCCGCGCTCGCGCAATTGCCTGCTCAAATCAAGCGTCGCCCGGTTATCTCCCGTCAGCAAGGGTTGTATCGCGGTATCCGAAGGCATCAATGGCCAGCGTAAATCGCGCAAGCCGCCGCGCAGCTGGGCGATCAATCGCCGCAAGTGCGCGCGCAGGCCGTCGCCATGCTCGATCAACTGCAAGCTCGCCAGCAGCGCTTCAGCCAGCGCGGGCGGCGTGGCCGTGGTGTAGATATAACTTCGCGCGTGATTGAGCAGCGTCTCGACCACCACCCGGTCTGCCGCGACGAACGCACCGAAAACTCCCGCCGCCTTGCCCAGTGTCGCCATGTAGATGATGCGCGACGAGGCAATGCCGCTGTGCGCCAGAGAACCCCGCCCGTGCTCGCCCAGGACGCCGAAGCCATGCGCGTCATCCACCAGCAGCCATGCATCATGTCTCTCGCACAGCTTGAGGATTTCGGGCAGCGCAGCGAGGTCGCCATCCATGCTGAACACCGCGTCGGTGATAATGAGCTTGCGCCCGCCCGAAGTTTGTTCGAGCAGCAAGCCGAGCTGCGCCATGTCGTTGTGCCGGTAGCGCCTGACATTTGCGCGCGACAGCTGCATCGCATCATTCAGCGAAGCATGGTTCAGCTTGTCCGCAAAGACCGTATCCGCCTTGCCGACCAGCGCTTGCACCACACCCAGATTGGCCATGTAACCCGTGGAAAACAACAGTGCGGCAGGCTTGCCGGCAAAGTCGGCCAGCGCGTGTTCCAGCCGTTCATGCGGCCTGGTGTGCCCGCTCACCAGATGCGCCGCTCCCGCCCCGGCGCCATATTGTTGCGCACCCTGTTGCAAGGCGGCAATGAGCTGCGGGTGATTGGCAAGGCCGAGGTAATCGTTGCTGCAAAAGGACAGCAAGGACTGACCATCCACGATGATATGCGGTGCCTGCGGACTTTGCGCAGTGCTGCGCCTGCGCAGCAAACCTTGTGCTGCCCGTTCGTCCAGCGCGGATTGAAGTGCTGCAAAAGGCATGAGTCTGTCCTGTATGCTCAGGATCTCTTTTCTTTGCTGCGCAATTCGATGAATTTCTCCTTGAATTCACTGGCCGAATTTTTCATGTGCGCGACAAACTCGGTGTGCGCCGTGGCACGGCTGAAAGTATCTGCCATCGTGGTCATCATCTGAAAATAGAACTCGGCCATTTCATCCACCATCATTTCCTTGGTCCACAGGTCGATATGCAACGCGGATTTTTTGCTCTTGTCCCAGAACGCCAGCATCATCGCCTTGGCTTGCTGCGCTTCCTTGACGCCGGAATCAGTCGCAGTCCAAGCGATGGATTCCGGATGATTTTTTTGATCCATGCGAACATCGATAGTGATTCTTGATTGCCTCATTTAAGTACATTCCTGTCTGCGGGATTAAATTCAGTTATTTTTTATCCGGACAAGCCGGGCTTGTCTCATCAGGTCTGCTGCGGAATAACCGGATATCAGCGCTGTTCAGCGCTGGCATACATACCCAGCCTGTCCAGCAAAGCGCGATCGTGTTCCACTTCCGGGTTGCCGGTGGTGAGCAATTGCTCGCCGTAGAAAATCGAATTCGCACCGGCAAGGAAACACAATGCCTGGAGCTCATCCGACATCTGCTGCCGCCCTGCCGACAGGCGCACGCGCGCGGTCGGCATCGTGATGCGCGCTGCCGCGATAGTGCGCACGAAATCGAACGGATCGATATCTTCCGCCTGGGCCAGGGGAGTGCCTTCCACCTTGACCAGATTATTGATAGGCACGCTTTCGGGATAAGGCTCAAGGTTCGCCAGCTGCGCCAACAGTCCGGCGCGTTGAGTCAGATTTTCGCCCATGCCGACGATGCCCCCGCTGCACACGTGCATTCCGGCCTTGCGCACCCGCTCCAGTGTGTCGAGGCGATCCTGGTAATCGCGCGTGCTGATGATGTCGCCGTAGAATTCCGGCGCAGTGTCCAGATTGTGGTTGTAGTAATCCAGCCCCGCATCGCGCAATTGCTCTGTCTGCCTATCGTTCAGCATGCCCAGCGTGGCGCAGGTTTCCATGCCCAGCCCGCGCACTGCCTTGACCATTTCAACCACACTCGCCATGTCCGCATCGCTGGGCTCGCGCCATGCGGCACCCATACAGAACCGGTCTGCCCCGTTCTGTTGTGCTGCGCGCGCCGCCGCAACCACCACATCCAGTTCCAGCATTTTCTGGTTTTCCACCCCGGTCGAATGAAATGCCGATTGCGGGCAGTAGCCGCAATCTTCCGAGCAGCCCCCGGTCTTGATCGACAATAATGTGGAAAGCTGGACAGCGTTGGGATCAAAATGCTCGCGGTGCACCTGCTGCGCGCGGAACATCAGGTCGGCGAACGGCAACTTGAACAGGGATTCCACTTCTTCCACGCTCCAGCGTTGCGGCGTGGCGGCTCCCAGGTCCGGTTGCTTGCCGGATTTGTTGGCGGGAGTGCGGATAAATTCGATAATCTGTGTATTCATTTCCGGTCTGGTTGGCTGTTCTGGATGAGGTTAGTATCTTGTTTCAAACTATCGCCCCATCATCCCCGAAAAGGAGATAACTTGTCAATTTCAAGCGGAATATTGCTGAACATCAGGACAATAATCAGGCAACTGATACCCGCCCAACCCTGTTTGTTGTGCGGTGCCATGAGCCGGGACGGCTTGTGGTGTGAAGCCTGTAACCTGTCCTTGCCCTATCTCAACACACCGCATTGCCCGGTCTGTGCATTGCCCACCCCCGCCGGAGAGGTTTGCGGACATTGCCTGTCCCACCCGCCGTTATTCAGCCGTACCACCGCCGTCTTCGGCTATTCCTTCCCGCTCGACAAATTGATACAAAACATGAAGTATGGCGGACAACTGGCGTTGCCCGGCGCCTTCGCCAAAAAGCTGGCACAGCGCATCGACGGCAATGACTTGCCCGATTTCGTGATCGCCATGCCCCTGCATCCCGCCAAGCTGCGCGAACGCGGTTTCAATCAATCGCAGCTGCTTGCCGCAGCAGTCGCCCGTGAGCTTAAACTTGAGCTGCCAGGCAACGCTTGCCAGCGCTTGCGCGACACCCCGCCGCAATCGGCCCTGCCATGGAATGAGCGCGAAAAAAACGTGCGCAATGCATTTTCCTGCGATATGGATTTGACCGGCAAACGAATAGCCCTGGTGGATGACGTCATGACTACCGGAGCCAGCCTGAACGCGCTGGCCAAGTCCGTGACCAAACGCGGTGCGATTCAAGTCAGCGCGTGGACAATTGCAAGAACGCTAAAACAAAGGACTTAGCACTGGGGACTAAGGACTGAGTCCTCAGCACTCAGTCCTTGGTCCTGTTTTCAAAGCTCTTTGAGCTTTTGCCGCACAAACGCCTGCAAATCCGGACTGAGTGTATTGGTATCGAGTGCGCGCTGGAATGCAGCCCTGGCATCCGCATTGCGCTGCATGGCTTGCAGGGAGATGCCATAGCCCATCTGCCATAGCCCGTTGTTCGGCGCAAGTTGCAGCGCGATCCGGTAATGGGCGACGGCTTCGTCGTTGCGATTCTGGCGTTGCAGCAATGCCGCCAGAAACGCCTGGTAGTCGGCTTGCGTCTTGGCGTATGGCAGGCCTTTTTCAAGCGTGGCCGTTGCCTCCGCAACCGCGCCGCGTTCCACCTGCAAGCGTGCCAGCAGCATGATAAAGCCGGCATGATCCGGTTTGCTCTTCAGCCTCTCCTGCAATACGCGTTCCGCTTCCGGGCCGCGCTTTTCTTCCACCAGCAAGGCGACCAGCGTCTGCCGCGCCGCATCGAGGCCCGGATCCAGCTTCAATGCGGCCTGGTAACCCGCCAGCGCTTCGGCAATGTGTCCCTGCTGCATCAGCGCTACCGACCTGCGAAATTCTGCATCAGCCTGTTGCGCTGCGCTGACTTGTTTCATCGGCATCATGCCTTCCGGTGCTTGCACAGCATCTTTTTTATTGGATGCAATATTTCTAACCGGCTGCTGTCTGGCTTTCGGCCTGGCCGGTTTCGGCACCTCGGCGACACCCTCGTCCATCTGCGCCCGCCCTGAACCTGTTGAACCAGCTTGCACCGAGTAAAGCCTGTCGTGAGCCCGGTCGGAACTGGCCGCGGGCGCAGGAACCGTGCTCAACTCAAAACTGAGGCGCGATGCCGGCGCGCCGGTGCCGGAAACAGCAGACGCCGGCGCGGCCAATTCTGAAGCTTGATGTTGCAGTGCCGGTTTATCAAGCTCGCCGGCGACCGGGGCATTACCTGTACTCGGCGAGAGTCCCTGCACGGCCTTCGCTGCAACATTCACGGCAGCGACATTCCCGTCGTGCGGCTTTGTCCATTGCCACGCGGCTACCCCGACCACCAGTGTCAATGCGAATGCCCACGCAAGCCGGCTGAAGCTGCGTCTGGCGGGCGGCACGACGCGCACCATGCCCAGCTCGCCATTTGCACGGGCTCCGCGCTGTTCGAGCTGGTTAAGCATCTGGTTGATGACGCTCATTGCCGGACCATCCACATTATCCCCAGCGCCAGGGTCAACGCCGTTCCGGCCAATGCTGCCGTCCAGGGCAACCAGTCGCGGCGCACTTCCGGCGTGTCCGCCGCCGCGTCGCGTATATGCCTGCCGAACACCTGCTGCCTGCCTTCGCTGAACGCCAGCATCAGGGCTTTATGGGCAACGATGTTGACCAGCCTGGGCGTGCCGGCCGTGATACGCTGCAATTTACCCACCGCACCGGCGCTGAACAGGGTTTCACCTGCAAACCCGGCCACCGCCAGGCGATGGCGCAAATAGCGATCCAGTTCGTTCCTGCGCAAGCCCTGCAAGTCATACTGGAAACTGATGCGCTGCCGCAACTGGCGTATCGAATGGTGCCGCAGGCGTTCATTCAGTTCCGGTTGCCCGAACAGCACCACCTGCAGCAACTTGCGTTTTTCGGTTTCAAGATTGGTGAGCAAACGCAACACTTCCAGGCTTTCCAGCGGCATTGCCTGCGCCTCGTCCAGACACACCAGCGCGCGCTGGCCGTTGCGCGCGCAATCCAGCAGCGTGTGCGTCAAGCTCTTCAGCAGGCGGTGCTGATCGGTATCTTTTTCCAGCGGAACGCGAAATTCTTCGGCCAGCGCCAGCAGCAAACTGTTCGGCTCAAGATAGGGGTTGGGAATGTAGGCGGTAATGAAACGCGGCTCCAACGCTGAAATTGCGGCCTGGTCCTGCGTGCCTATCGGCGTGGTGGCCTTGCGGCCCTGGTTCAGCGTGGCGAGAAATTTGCGGCACAGCAGGGTCTTGCCATTGCCCACCTCGCCGGTGATCTTGATGAAACCTTCACCGTTGCGCGCCGCCACCAGCAGGGTATTGAGAGCCTCCTGATAACTGGAGCAGGCGAAGAAGAAACTGGTGTCCGGTGTCAGGTTGAAAGGTGCTTCGCGCAATCCAAAGTGTTGTAGATACATATCAAGGATTCATGCCCTGCCCCATCATGCCATTGACGCGATCGCGGCTATGAATCAGGTCTTCGGACCAATCCCTGCCGCTGTCTATCACCGTCGCCTTGAGCAGGATCACCAGTTCACGCTTGGCGTTTGACTGGAAGGTCTGGCCAAATACGGACTTGGGCAAACCCGGCAAACCGGAGTCTTCCTTGGTCGAATTTTGACTCATCAGACCGCCTATCGCGACGATCTGGCCGTTGCGCGTGCGCACGATACTGTCGGTTTCGGATACCGCGCTGGAAGCCAGCGGCATGCTGATGGATCCGTTGCTTCCGCCCAGGTTAACGACCTTGGTGACGGTAGTGACCTGGCTGACCGAAGGATGCACGTGCAGGATAATATCGCCGTTATCATCTATGCTGGGCATGACATCCAGCGCGATACCCGAAAAGAACGGTTGCAAGGTGACATTCGGAATGCTGGTCGTGGTAATTCCGGTGGTCAATATCCCGGTCGACACGTTGGTGACGAAGAAATCGTCGGTGCCGACCTTGAGCACGGCTTTCTGATTGTTCAGCGTGGCGATGCGCGGACTGGACAATACCTGCACGCTGCCTTGCGTCTCCAGGAAGTTCAGCAATGCGGCAAAATTGCTGGTCTGGAATGCCAGGCCAAACAATGTGCCCGCAGTCTGCCCCGGGGGCACGGATGATGCGACAGACAGATTGCCCGGCGATGCGGTCGTCAGACCGTTGGTTAATACCCCGGTGTTGGCCACCGTGGCGCCGGGAGATATCTGTCCGGCCGAGGCACTGCTGTTCGGACCGCTCTTGAATGCACCCCAGTTCACGCCGGATTGGAAACTGTCGCTCAGTTGCACATCGACAATTTTGGCTTCCAGAACCACCTGGCGTTCAACGGATATCTGGGATGCCTTGAGATATGCGGAGATATTCCTCAATTCATCCGGCATCGCGCGCACCACGATCACGCCCGACATCGGACTGATCACCACGCTGCGCCCCTTGTCGGTGCCTATGATCGCAATCAGCGATTTTTGCAATTCCTCCCAAAAATCGGAATTGCTGGTCATGGTCACCTTGCTGCTTTCCTGGGAGGTTCCCATACCGGGGGTACCCGGCATGCCGGTGGGTGGGGGAACGCCGGGCATCATGCCCGGTACCGCACCGGGCATGCCGGGCATGCCCGATGCCATGGGATTGTCGGACACCGAACCCGAGATCACCCTCAGCGAGGATGTGCCCTTGCGATCGCCGGTCAGGTAATTCACCTGAAAAATCCTCGTCTGCAGGCTCAGCGACTGGATGTAAATGCGGGTGCCCACTATCTTGTAATCGTAGCCATACATTTCGCGTATGGCTTCCAGGGCATCAAAAACTGTCACGTCCTTCAGGTTCAGCGAAATATTGCCGCTGACATCTGGGCTGAGCAACATGCTATAGCGCGTACCCGACACGATAGACATGAAAACCTGGCTGGCCGGGGTATTGTTTACCGCCAGATCGAATTTTGTGTCCAGCGATTTGCTGTCCAGCTTGGGCATGCCCAGGTCAAGGGGCGGCAACAACGCATTGTTCACCGCATCCGGCTTGCTGGGTTGCACGGCATTCTGTGCCGCCTGATTCATGGCGCGCTGGATGTCATCCCCTGCCTGAATTTTGCTGTCCGGAGCAGCGCAGCCCGCCAACAGCAGCATGCCCAGCCATAACGTAATCCTCATTTCTCCTCCTTCGGGTGCCCGGGCAAAAGTTCTTCGTGGTGCGTACCTGGCCCGGTATTTTCATTGCCTGACTGCATCTTCTCTGTGGACGATTGCGGCAAGACTTGCGCTTCACTGGTTGGCATTTTTTCTTCGGGTGACAGCTGGTTCGGCGATTCCTTTTCCCCCGGCAACTTATTACCGGGCAGCTTTTCCCCGGGCATCTGGCCAGATGCTGCGGGCACTGTGCCCGGCGCTTCTTTCCGGGTGAGCTTCACGCCGGGAAACAGGGACAGCACTTGTCTGCTTTGCGCGCGCTGCAGCACAACCCCACCCTCGTTGACTTCAACCAGCCGCGCTCCGCCATGCTCCCCGCCCAGCTCAACGGTTTTGCCATCGATGATGGCGGCACGGCGAATGTCGGAAATGATGATTGAGTGCAAGCCCAACGACAGGTCCTCCGCTGCCCCGGCCACGGGCGCAAAAATACTGGACGGCGGCCGTGTGGGATCGGGCAGGTCTGCTGCGCGGACAGGGATGAAAGCCGATGCCAGCATGCAGCAAGCGGCCATCGTCCGCTGCAGCACAGCCGCAACACTCATTTTCCTGCCCATCACACGGCCAGCCATGTCTTGTCCAGGCTCAAAGTGTACACGGTCAGGGTAAACACCCCGTCGGGATATTTTTCCACGATCAAACTGGCCTCCCCCCAGAACATCCGCGTGGGCATTTTTTCCAGCGCGGTCACATAACGCAGCAAATCCGGATATCCGCCGCGCACGGTGATTTGCACGCCGTGCTTGAAAATCTGCTTTTGCTGATCCGTTTGCTTTTCCTTGCCGGGTAAAGCCGCCGGGTTGTTGCTCGATTGCCCGGCAACAGCAGCCGGCTGCGGCTTTTCGATCAGCAGGCTCACCGGCAGGGTTTTCAGCTCGACCAGCTGCAGCCTGCCGTTCTTGTCCAGTACATCCTTCAACAGGCCGGCCATCTTGCCGGGTTCGACCAGGCGATCGCGGCGGCTTTGCAAATAGACGTCCTGCTCTTGCAGTTGCTGTTTGAGCTGCGCAACGCGGACACGCATCGGGGAATGTTCCTGGTCGCGTTGTGCCTCCAGCAGACTTTGCATCTGCGCTTGCACTTCCTTCATTTTTTCCTGCTGCTGGGTCACCTGCATCGACAGTATTTTCTGCCTGGCCAACAGGGGATCGAGCAACAGCACTTCCATCAGCGAGATCACCACGAAGGCCGCCGCGACGAAAATCATCGCGCGCTCGCGCAACGACATGTCGTCTATCGTGCTGCGCGCCTTCTCCCAGTAATTCTTCATTTATTGGGCTCGCTCTCGGGGCTGGAATACATCGTGAATTCCACGTAACGCCGCACGGCAGTCGCGGGCGCCTTGCCGGATGCCGCCGTCGCCTCAGCCTTGGATTGCTGCATCTTCAAGGTGGAGAAAGTCTTGCCCTGCATGATTTTTTCTTTGCCCAGGCGCTGAATGTAGGCGGGCAGCAATTCCGGATTGGTTACGCCGCCGCTCAGGCTGATCCGGGCCGCATCCCCGGTCACCGTGAAACCGGTCAGCCACAAACCTTGCACCACCTGGCGCGCAAAGGCGCGCATATATTCGGAAAAACCCGTGCTGTTGCCCACCGCACCGGATTTAAGCGCCTCGATCAGCTCGTTCTGCTCGGCGACCCGGCTTTCCAGATCCTGCACCGTGTCCTTCAATAATTGGTTGGCTTTCTGCGGGGAGAACTCGACCATGTAATGTGCCAGACGCATCTGTTCCGCATTGTAGCGTTTGGCGTTTTCCTCGGCTTGCCGATTCAGGTGGCCGACCTGGTAAACCGCGTAGCCGTAAAACACCAGCGATCCCGCGATGATCATGCCCAGCGCCTGCAGCATCGCCAGCAGCGAAAAATACTTGCGCTGCTTCATGAAAACCGGATTGAACAGATTGATCTGCTGGCTCATAGCACGCGGCTTTCCTTGCGTAGCGCCGCACCCAGGGTCGGCAAGCTATGCGCGACGAATTCACTGTCTGCCAGCGCGGGGACTGCGCTGATGTCCATCACCTGCGACAGGTCCAGCTTCTGCACCCTGGTATCCATTGCGGAAGCCAGGAATTCCACCAGGCCGGTATTGTCCGGCACGCAAACCAGCACCATGTCCACCGGCAGGTGATTGTACTGGCGGTCGAAATAATCCAGCGACCTGTGCAATTCCGTTTCAACCCGATCGCGATATTGCTGGCGCAAATTTTCATTGGCATCCAGCAACTGTCCGACATTGATCTCGATGCGGCGCGACAAATACAGTTCGCCTCCCGCGGTAAATGTCAGCAGGCCGCCGAAATCATCAAAAGTCATCACCACCAATGCGCGGTCATCGCTCTCGAACAGTGCGGCGATATTGCGCTGTGCCATTTCCGGAATATCGATCACGTTCAGTGCCAGCTTGGCCTGCTCGAACATGCCGATGCGTTCCCGGATGATGTTGTTTGCCGCCGCGATCGCATACAGGGATTGCGGACGACCCGAACTATATTTGCTGGCGGGAATACGCACCATATCCACCGTGGCATCATCAATATGGTAGTTCAGGCCATCCTTGATCTTCCAGCGCACCGCCGTCTTCATTTCGTCAACCGGGACATTCGGCGCCTCGACCAGCAGCAACTGATATTCGCCCGGGGCCAGCAGCGTGGCGACATCATGCTCGCCGATATCCGCTTCGCGGCGCAACTTTTCCAGCAAGGCCGCGGTGACTGTGCCGGTCTCGTGATATTCGCAGCGCTCCACACGCGGCATTGCACCGGCAAGCCTGATTTTCGCCAGATAAATACCGTGCACACCCAAGCCGATTGCAAACCAGCCGGCATCGTGGCTCTTCGTCTTGAAGAAGGGGATTGACGGTATTTTCATAATTGACGTGAAGATAATTCAACAACCTACTGGAGTCAATAACTTTTTTTAGGTCCATCCTGTCAAACCGGGGTTCCGGGAGCGGCAAGGCTCAAGTTTCTGGTTTCCATACCCCAAACCCCGACCCAAAAGCACCCACGCAGGCCTGTGCTGCAGTAAGCTGGTACGCGCATGAACCGCGCTGACGGAGCGCTGCGCGCATTATCGAGGTTTCCATATTTGATGACAGTGATGCATCTTGCAGAAAGCGGCAGGGAGAAATTAAAAACTGGCACGCCGTTTCCGTCCTTCGACGGACTCGGGATAAACTGTCCCTCGGACAAGCGTGAATCCGAAATACGTCGTCATTGCAACAAGACTTCAGCTGCGGGCGAAGCGCGGCTGAGGCGAAGCCGGCGTGGCAATCCAGGACACCCCGTCATTGCGATAACCAGCGACTTGCCAGCTTGCTGGCTTATAACCAACCACTTGGCAACCGTTTTGTGGTTGCTTAGTGGGATGGCTAGTCGTTCCACCAGTAGTTCCATCAGAAGGCGAAGCTGAATCGCCCCGGGTTTCGTGGAGGCTGTTTGGTTTAAGTTAAGCCACCGTAGTGGCTTCGTTGGCGTGTTGCCGGTAGTAGTTTACCTCAGCTTCTGCGGGAGGAATGTATCCGATCGATTCCAGCAGCCGGTGGTTGTTGAACCAGGACACCCATTCCAGCGTGGCCAATTCCACGGTTTCCCGGGTTTTCCATGGGGCACGCTT
>DAICZN010000069.1 GCA_027311105.1 Gallionella sp. | reverse complement strand
TTCCGGCCCTGGTTGGCGGTGCCATTGTCTATGACATGAACCAACCACAAACCGTTTATGTACAACCTTCGCCGACCTATGACCCGGGCACCGCGGTCAATGTTGCACCTGCACCAGTTCAGTACTGGTATTACTGTGCTTCTGCCAATGCATATTACCCATATGTGCCTTCGTGCCCGACTGGATGGCAGGCAGTGCCCGCCACTCCGCCTGCGCCATTGTCCCGTGCGCCAGCTCCTGCAAGATAGTGTGTTCAAGGTGATTCGTCTGGCGACTGCAGACAGGAAATGTAGCGCGCGGCGTCCATGTTTTGGGTTGATGGTTGAAATTTGCAACTGTATCCAAACCGGCTGTTCCGGTTGAGCCGTTGCCAGGCCGCGAGATTGACGAGTTTAATCCGGCCGAGTATAAAACACCGATGTCGCTGATTGGAAGATAATGAAAAGGCCTAAATATATCGCACCGGCGAAATATTATTTCGCGCTGGGTTTTCTGCTTTTGTCTGCCTGCGCGACAAATCACGCTGAGTCGCCTCCCGCGGAGCAGGGTGCGAAAATTTCGAGCCTGTCGGATACATCGGACGTTGTTGAAGCGCGCAGGGTGTTTAAAATGGAAATCGAACGCACGCCGCTTGTAAAAAATGTGGTCTTTCACATCCGACCCGGTGAGGCCCGATACATAGAATATACCGACCCTTCCAAAAATACCGTTGACGTTGTCCAACTCACATCCTTGCTTCCTGATTCCGTCGCGGTAAGTTACAGCCCGGGCGGGGCGTTCAGATATCCGGCCTGGAAGGTGTCCTATACGGAGTATGCTCAAAAACACAAGTACTATTGGCTATCGTCAAGCTGGTCAAAATCCGATGCGGAAAATGCAGCTCGGGCATTGAGGGTTCTGGTGCTTGATGCGCGACACGATTTGGATGGGATACTGGCGGCAAACTTTGAAAAATTCAAGCAATCCTGCCAGAACTGGCAGGCTTTACAGGAAAAACCTCAGATGCCCGGGGAAGCCCTGCGTCATAAAGCCCTCGCGGAAATCGCCTTCCGGGAAAATAAACTTGATAAAGCTGCGGACGAGTATCTCGAAGCTTTGAAGACTTATCCGTGCTGGCCGGAAGGGCAGTTCAACGCGGCATCGCTTTTGGGCAATACCGGATGGTATACGGGGGCTGTGGCCCATATGAAATACTTTCTGGAACTGGTTCCGGATGCGGCGGATGCGCAGCTTGCCAGGGAAAAAATTGTTACCTGGCAGGACAAGATTGGCCGTTGACTGCAATAAGCCGTAGTTATCCCGCGCCAGATATCCTCCGAAGATCAAGCCGGCTTGTGTGCGCATTGCCGAGGCAAAGTCACCAAGTAAGATCGTCGAGCGCTTGGGTGCAGCGGCATAAATTGGCAGGTTGTGCCGCTGCCGATATTCCTCCAAACATGAATACTTCAATGCACTCCACCCTGACCAGCAAAATCAAGTTCATGCCCTTGCCGCAGACCGGGGGGTATTCCGCCGGCCGAGGTTAATCCTTTGGAAGCCTGTTATTTCCCGATGGGTGTGCCCGTTCCATGAGCCAATACACGATGCCGAGCGAGAGCAGCGAAAAAGCAAGGGCCGCCAGGGTGAAGGGGGAAATGGTTTCAATTTCGGTCACTATGAATTGTCTGGAAACGGCAAGGATGGAAACCAGCACGACCGTTTTTACTATTACCTCGCGCCCCCTTCCGGTGTAGGCATGCATAACCGTTTTGTTGAACTCTATGGCGATCAGCAACGTCATGACCATCCCGAAAACGGATTGAAACGCCCTGTGGTCAGCGGCATCAATTGCGACATGAAGGACAAGATGATAGGTTTCGACAACCAGGCTCGAGAACGCCGCGAGTATCATGATTGAAATCAGAATGACGATTCCTATCGTTATGATGGTTTCAAAAACGTGGTAAATTTTTGTCACGAATGATTTTGTGGTTTCTCCGATGTTGTCCATGATGATAATTGTCGCCTATGGTTTAATGAAACACTGATGTCCTGGCACGCGCTGCACGGCAAGAGCTGTGTTGAGCCCGGTTATTATGTATCAAGGAATACATTGGCATTGTAAATTCTGCACGAACCGAATGCGCATTCTTTTCTGTGTGTCCGCAATTATTGGGCATTACATGATTTGCGACAACGGTCGAGATCGGGCCGGTGTTTCGCCCTTCGGCACATCGGGGAGGGCTGGGTAATGAATTGCGAAATGCGCAATCATTCGAATCGCGTGCCGCGATAATCCAACTTGCTGGTTGTGAGTGGCACCGAATAACGAGGAAGCTGCAAAAGTGCTTGCGTCAGAATGTCAGCAGGATGGTTATTAAATTCTTTAACTGCTTCAATGCGCCAGACTTGTCACCGGCATTTTCTTGCAGCCTGACCAGTTCGCCCCGCAGGTAATCCTGCATGAATTTTATCTTGAGTTGTGTTTTGACCCGTGTGACAACGATAGGCGCGCTGATGGGTTTGTGAATGAAATCCGATGCGCCCACGGCAAACCCGAGTTCTTCGTCCTTGATTTCATTTTTTCCGGTGATAAAAATCACCGGCACATGTATGGTCGATGCGTTTTCCCTTATGCGGCGGCAGACCTCGAAGCCATCCATGATGGGCATCATCACGTCCACCAGGATCAGGTCGGGCGGATTGGCGAAGGCAATCTCGATAGCCTCCGAGCCATTGCGGGCCTTCTGGATGATGTAATCACTGCCCAGTATTCTATCCAGGAGAATTAAATTTGACGGCTCGTCGTCTACCACCAGGACTGTTGGCCGTCCGGTGGAAGCCGGCAGCGCATATTCTTTCAAGGGACTCAAACTGGATAGTTCGCCGTTCACCTCCGGCATGGATGGGCTTCCGGTAGAGGTTGGCATCGTATTTCCTTTCATTTTTAAACCACCCGGGATGTCCGCAGAGGCGCGGCAGGTGTGTCATGTCGATCTTGCACCTGGCGAAGTGGCGGGCGAACCTTTGCGGGTCACCAACGCTGCGGCTTTCTGGTTTGCCGTATAAAGCCAGCCCGGGTTTTGATTTAACTGCTGACGCTGGCGGCGATGCTGGCTATCGTTGCTGACAACGCGGCAAGCCAGCCGAGTTGGCCGAGATATTTTACGTCATCCGGCGATAGTGCATCCTTGCTCTGGATTTTTAAATTGATCCTTTCCAGTTCCCCCTGCAATCTCTTCAGGTTGATTTCCTGGGCTTGCAATTCTTTCAACTTGTCCAGTTGCACAATTCTTAATGCGTGGGTATCCAAATGCGTTTTCATGATTAATGTTCTCCGGAAGATAAAAATTACAAACAGTAGACCTGTTTGCTGAACCGCACGATATTCGAATGTCGTCATGCTCTCGGTGCGTTAACGCACCAACACTGTCCGTATTCGCCTGCTCGACCGGCCAGCCGAAGGCGATGTGCCGGCAGGATAGCCGGGAGACAAGGGGATGGGCCGGTGACTTTGGCGGGAACTGGGTGTTTGCAGGCTGTTTGAAACAGGCGCTAAGGGTCTGTTTGCGGCCCGGACTGGCCACAGACCAGGCGAAGCCGGGTGACCCTGAATTCGCGCGCCGGCGTTGCTTGCCGGATTGCCCGGCGGTTAAGCAGCCTTGAAATCCGGTTCGCCGGTCGGGCCCCAGGAAGATGATGGATCGCCGTGCAGAAGACTGTGGCCGCAATGCATGCAGCAAGTGAAGATTTATTTTGCACTGCGTTCCGCAGCCTGCACGGTGTTCGCCACCAGCATCGTGATGGTCATCGGACCGACTCCGCCGGGAACCGGGGTGATCCAGCCCGCGACCTGTTTTGCTGAATCGAAATCCACGTCGCCGCACAGCTTTCCGTCCGGCAGGCGGTTGATGCCGACATCGATCACCGCAGCACCCGGCTTGATCATGTCGCCGGTGATCATTTTCGGCTTGCCGGTGGCGACGACAAGAATGTCGGCGTCGCGGGTGAACTTCGCGAGGTCGACGGTCTTCGACGTGCAGATCGTGACGGTGGCGTTCTGCTGCAACAGCATCAGCGCCATCGGTTTGCCGACGATGTTGCTGCGGCCCACCACGACGGCGTGCTTGCCTTCGATGGCCACGCCGGATTTTTCCAGCAGCTTCATCGCGCCGAAAGGGGTGCAGGGCGCGAAGCGCATGTTGCCGGTGACCAGCGCGCCGACATTCACCGGGTGAAAGCCGTCCACATCCTTGTCCGGGCTGATCGCTTCCAGCACCTTGCTGCTTTCTATGTGTTTGGGCACCGGCAGTTGCACCAGGATGCCGTGTATCTTCGGGTCGCGATTCAACTCGGCAATCTTGCCCAGCAATGCGGCTTCGGGGGTGTCGGCGGGCATGACGATGTGCTCCGAATGCAGGCCCAGTTCGGCGCAGGCTTTCACCTTGTTGGCGACATACACCCTGGAAGCGGGATCCTCGCCGACGATGATCACCGCCAACCCCGGTGTAATGCCGCGCGCCTTCAGCGCATCGGCGCGGATTTTCCACTCGGCGCGCACCTGTTGGGCGATCGATTTTCCGTCGATGATATGTGCGGTCATTCGGGTTTCCTTGCGGTTCAGAATTGCGGCTTGTCCGGGGAACGCTGAAAATTCTCGACACCCTGCATGATCTCCTTGCGGGCTTCTTCTATGCCTTCCCAGCCGCCTATCTTCACCCACTTGTTGGGCTCGAGGTCCTTGTAATGCGCGAAGAAATGGCTGATCTGCTGGAGAATGATGGGGGGCAGTTCCCTATAATCCTTCAGTCCGCGATACAGTGTCGATAGCTTGTCGACCGGAACAGCCAGCACCTTCGCATCCTGGCCGGACTCGTCTTCCATCTTCAGCACCGCAAGCGGGCGGCAGCGCACCACCACGCCGCTGTTCAGCGGCACCGGGGTAATGACCAGCACATCGACCGGGTCGCCGTCGTCGGACAATGTGTGCGGGATGTAGCCATAGTTGCACGGGTAGTGCATTGCCGTGTTCATGAAGCGATCCACAAAGATTGCCCCGGATTCCTTGTCCACTTCATATTTGACCGGTTCGCCGTGTTGGGGAATTTCGATGATCACATTGAAATCGTCGGGGAGATTTTGTCCGGACGGGACTTTGTTCAAACTCATTATGCCTGGCCTTCCTGATGGGTTCTGGGTTAAAAATGAAAGGCGCGGATTGTATCATTGCGCGGGGATATTCCGAGGCGTTATTTCTTGTTATTGGTCTTGTTTTGATACATCAAATGATCGGCTTGTTCAAGCAGATCTTCCAGCGAGTATCCCTTGTCCAAATCCAGGGTCTTGATCCCGACGCTAAAGGAAATTGAATATTCGGGCATGTTCTCTGCAAAATAAAATGCGATAGACTTGCGGAATCGCTCGACTATTTCAGGCGCCTGGTGACTCAAGATGCCGCTCAACAATACGGAAAATTCATCCCCGCCCAATCGTGCTACAACATCCGAATCCCTGAATATCGCTTTCATTTGTTCTGCAAAGGCGATCAATACCCTGTCTCCTGCCGCATGACCGAAGTTGTCGTTTATGGCCTTGAAGTCATTCAAGTCGATAAGAACCAGCGATGCAGGTATGTTCTGGCGGGCACAGAAGTTCAGGCTTTGTTTTGCGAGCGCAAGGAAGCCTCGCCTATTGGAAAGTTTTGTCAAGTCATCCAGTGTCGCCAGCTGAACGGCTATCAACTCGCGTTCGACGATCTTGGCGAGATCCCTCATCACCTCGATATCCTCATCAGTCAACTGGCGTGGTGTTGTGTCGACGATGCACAAGGTACCCAGCTTGCTGCCATCCGTGTATCTCAGCGGAGCGCCCGCATAGAATCGTATACAGGGAGGATCCGTCACTGCAGGATGATCAGAGAAGCGCTCATCCCTGGTCGTGTCGGGGATGATGAAGATATCACTACCCAGTATGGCGTGCCCGCAGAACGACAGGTCCCGTGGGCTTTCTTGAACGTTCATTCCGGCAGCCGATTTCACCCACACTCGTTCGTTATCGACAAGAGTTACGAAGGCAAAGGGCGTGTCAAACAATCGCCTGGCCAATCGAGTCACGCGATCGAACCGCTCTTCAGCCGGAGTATCCAGGATGTTTAATGCATGCAGGACGCTTAAGCGATGCTCTTCATCATGGGGTTTCTCGGGGATCTTCATTCTTCATTTGTCCTGGGATGCTTGCTTCATGAATACTGCAATTATTTTTATGGCATGAGTTATCGGCAGCACCAAGGTAAAGTCAGATGGTAAAGCCGGCCAGTTTTTTCGGTACCGCAACATTCTTCAGGCGCACGTATTGCGGCAGGCCATCCTTGAACGGCGGATAGTCTTCGCCCTTGATCAGCGGCAACAAATAGGTGCGGCATTTTGCGGTGATGCCGAAACCGTCGGCGGTGATGAAGTCGCGCGGCATGAATTTCTCCACATTCGCGACCTTGGAGAGCGGTGCGACACCGACCTTCCATTTGTAGGGATTGTCGGAGACGCGCTCGACCGTGGGCATCACCGCGTTCTGTCCCTTGAGCGCCAGTTCCACCGCGGCCTTGCCCAGTGCGTAGGCCTGGTCCACATCGGTCTTCGAGGCGATATGGCGCGCGGCGCGTTGCAGGTAATCTGCAACGGCCCAGTGGAATTTGTAGCCGAGCGCGTCCTTCACCATGTTGGCGACAACCGGCGCTGCACCGCCGAGTTGCGCATGGCCGAAGGCGTCGCGCGTACCCTGTTCGGCAAGGAATTTCCCGTCCGGGTAATGGCAGCCTTCAGAGACCACCACGCTGCAATAGCCATGTTTCTTGACCATGGCATCCACCCTGGCGAGGAATTTCTTCTGGTCGAATTCGATCTCGGGGAACAGGATGACGACGGGGATGCCGTGATCCTCGACCAGTCCGCCCGCCGCCGCGATCCAGCCGGCATGGCGGCCCATCACTTCGAGGACGAATACCTTGGTCGAGGTCTTGGACATTGAAGCGACATCAAAGCTGGCTTCCAGCGTGGAGACGGCGATATATTTCGCCACCGAGCCGAAGCCGGGGCAGCAGTCGGTGATCGGCAAGTCATTGTCCACGGTCTTGGGGACATGGATGGCCTGCACCGGATAACCCAGTTTTTCGGAAAGCTGCGAGATCTTGTAGCAGGTGTCGGCGGAGTCGCCGCCGCCGTTATAGAAAAAATAGCCGATGTTGTGCGCTTTGAAGACTTCGATCAGGCGCTCGTATTCGCGCTTGTTGGCTTCCAGGCTCTTGAGTTTGTAGCGACAGGAACCGAATGCGCCGGAGGGGGTGTGACGCAGTGAGGAAATGGCTTTGGCGGATTCCCTGGTGGTGTCGATCAGCTCTTCGGTCAGCGCGCCGATGATGCCATTGCGGCCGGCATACACCTTGCCGATCTTGTCCTTGTGCTTGCGTGCGGTCTCTATGACGCCGCAGGCCGACGCATTGATGACTGCGGTGACACCGCCGGATTGCGCGTAAAAAGCATTCTTTTTTGCCATGTTATCGTTCTCCCTGAATGTTGAATACGGTTGCTACATATCTTCCTTCGCCCTGATGATTGCTGTGATTTCAAGGGCGGAATCTTACGACATTTTATGGGGCAGGGTGAAAGTAACGCGTACGGCCGGCATTTGTTTGCCCGCCGCGTCGGGGATTTGAGTTGCGACGGTTTTCCGGCCTGGCGGCTGAATTTATTCCGGACACTTGAAATCGGGCATATCATCCTCCATCTCGAACACATTCATATTCGAAAGGAAATGTCATGCGTTTCGACAAATTCACCACCAAATTCCAGCAAGCGCTGTCTGATGCCCAGAGTCTGGCAGTGGGTGCGGATAACCAGTACATCGAGCCGCAGCATCTGCTGCTGGCCCTGCTAAATGATGCCGACAGCGGCGCGGCCTCGCTGCTGGCGCGTTCCGGCGGTAACGTCAATGCGCTGAAAGCCGCGCTGAATGACGCCGTATCGCGCTTGGCCAAAGTTGAAGGCCACGGTGGCGAAGTGCAGGTCGGGCGCGACTTGTCCAACCTGCTCAACATCACCGACAAGGCCGCGCAGAAACGCGGCGATGAGTTTATCGCCTCTGAGATGTTCCTGCTCGCGGTTTGCGATGACAAGGGCGAAACCGGACGCTTGCTCAAGCAGCATGGTGTGGCTCGTGCGCCGCTGGAGCAGGCGATCACAGCCGTGCGCGGCGGCGAGACGGTGGGTTCCCAGGAAGCGGAAGGCCAGCGCGAATCCCTGAAAAAATACACGATAGACCTGACCGAGCGCGCCCGCCAGGGCAAGCTCGACCCGGTGATCGGGCGCGATGACGAGATCCGCCGCGCGATCCAGGTGTTGCAGCGCCGCACCAAGAACAATCCGGTGCTGATCGGCGAACCCGGCGTCGGCAAGACCGCGATCGTTGAAGGTCTGGCGCAGCGCATCGTCAACGGCGAAGTGCCGGAGACATTGAAGGGCAAGAAGGTGCTGAGCCTGGACATGGCGGCGCTGCTGGCGGGAACGAAATATCGCGGCGAATTCGAGGAGCGTCTGAAAAATGTGCTCAAGGAAATCGCCCAGGAAGAAGGGCGCATCATCCTGTTCATCGACGAGCTGCATACCATGGTCGGCGCGGGCAAGGCGGAAGGCGCGATGGATGCCGGCAACATGCTCAAGCCCGCACTGGCGCGCGGCGAACTGCATTGCGTCGGCGCGACCACGCTGGACGAATACCGCAAATACATCGAAAAGGATGCCGCGCTGGAACGCCGCTTCCAGAAAGTGCTGGTGGATGAGCCGAGCGTGGAAGCGACCATCGCGATCCTGCGCGGCTTGCAGGAACGCTATGAGCTGCACCACGGCGTGGACATCACCGACCCGGCCATCATCGCCGCGGCGGAACTGTCGCACCGCTACATCACCGACCGCTTTCTGCCGGACAAGGCGATCGACCTGATCGACGAGGCCGCCGCGCGCGTCAGGATGGAGATCGACTCCAAACCCGAAGTGATGGACAAGCTGGATCGCCGCCTGATCCAGCTCAAGATCGAGCGCGAAGCGGTGAAAAAGGAAAAAGACGAATCTTCGAAAAAACGCTTTGCACTGATCGAAGACGAGATAAATAAACTGCAACGCGAGTACGCCGACCTGGAAGAAGTCTGGAAGGCCGAGAAGGGCGCGGCGCAGGGCACGGCGCACCTCAAGGAGGAGATGGACAAGGTGCGCGCCGAGATCGTCCGGCTGCAGCGCGAAGGCAAGCTGGAACAGGTGGCGGAACTGCAGTACGGCAAGCTGCCTCAGCTTGAAGCCAGGCTGAAGGAAGCGGTGCATAACGAAGAGAACAAGCCCAAGAACCGTTTGCTGCGCACCCAGGTCGGTGCGGAAGAGATCGCCGAAGTGGTGAGCCGCGCGACCGGCATCCCGGTATCCAAGATGATGCAGGGCGAGCGCGACAAGCTGCTGCACATGGAAGAAAAACTGCACGAGCGTGTTGTGGGCCAGGACGAGGCGGTGCGGCTGGTGTCCGATGCGATCCGCCGTTCGCGCTCCGGCCTGTCCGACCCGAACCGTCCGTATGGCTCGTTCCTGTTCCTCGGCCCGACCGGCGTGGGCAAGACCGAACTATGCAAGGCGCTGGCCGGTTTCATGTTCGACTCCGAGGATCACCTGATTCGCATCGATATGAGCGAGTACATGGAGAAACATTCCGTCGCGCGCCTGATCTGCGCGCCGCCCGGCTATGTCGGCTATGAGGAAGGCGGCGGGCTGACCGAGGCGGTGCGGCGCAAACCCTATTCGGTGATCCTGCTCGACGAAGTGGAGAAGGCGCACCCCGACGTGTGCAACGTGCTGCGGCAGGCGCTCGACGACGGGCGCATGACCGACGGCCAGGGGCGCACCGTGGACTTCAAGAACACCGTGATCGTGATGACCTCCAACCTCGGCAGCCAGATGATCCAGCAGATGTCAGGCGACGATTACCAGGTGATCAAGCTTGCTGTGATGGGCGAAGTAAAATCCTATTTCCGCCCCGAATTCATCAACCGTATCGACGAGGTCGTGGTGTTCCACGCGCTCGACGAAAAGAACATCAAGTCGATCGCGCGCATCCAGCTGAAATATCTGGAAGCACGTTTGGCCTCGATGGAAATGAAGCTGGTGATCAGCGACGCCGCGCTGGCCGAGATCGCCAACGCCGGCTTCGACCCGGTGTATGGCGCTCGTCCGTTGAAACGGGCTATCCAGGCACAACTGGAAAATCCGCTGGCCAGGCAGATACTGGAAGGCCGCTTCGCCGCGAAAGATACGATCAGGGTGGATTGCAAGGGTGGCGTGATGAAGTTCGACAAGGCCTGACGTTGCCGCAAAAAAAAGCCCGGCGACACCGGGCTTTTTTCTTGATAATGTATCGTGCGGCTTGTAGATTTCGTACCCTGCGACGCGCCGGCATCAGGGCAAAGTCCCGGATGATCTGCCACCTGAAATCGCGCCTGCCCGGCAACAGGCTGGACATCCCGGTCGCCGGGGGGCAACCCGGGCCCGGGACACGGCAGGGAATATGTCTGTGCGAACATCGGTACCCGGGCTGCGGTCGGAGTATCATGGCTACTGTGCTGGGCGAATAACCGAAGGATCAACCATGTCACCTACACCCCCCGACGCACTGCTTTTCATCACTCCCGTATGCACGCACTGCCCTTCAGTTTTGCAGGCGTTGAGCGAACTGGTCAAGCAGGCACAGGTTGGAAAATTGACGGTAGTGAATATCGCGGCGCATCCCGAACAGGCTGCGGAATATGACGTGCGCGGCGCTCCCTGGTTGCGCCTGGGTTTTTTTACGCTCACCGGCGCGCAGAGCATTGCCGAACTAAGGCAATGGGCCGAGTGGGCGAGCGGGGAAGAAGGGACTGCGCATTATGTCGAGCATCTGTTGAAGGAAGGCAGTTACCAGCATGCCGTGGCATTCATCGCCGGGGATACATTTCGCCTAAAGCCGCTGCTCGCTATCGTTGCCAATCCGGAAGCCGATATCTCGGTGCGTCTCGGCGTCAGCGCGCTGCTGGAAGCCTATGCCAACACCCCGGAACTGCAGATATTGCTGCCGCAACTGGCCGAGCTCACCCGCCATGCCGACCATCGCGTGCGCGCGGATGCTTGTCACCTGCTCGGCCTTACCGGCAGCACAGCCGCACGCACTTGTGTTGAGATCTGCCGCAAGGATGTTCACGAGGAAGTGCGGGAGATAGCTGAAGAGGCGATGGAAAAGCTGGCGGGGAAAAATGCAAAAACGTAATGCAAAGCTGCTCCGTTCAGTCGATTTCACGCAGAATGCGCAGCCAGGCCCGTGATGGGCAAATTTTCGCGGGGCAGGTCTAGCGCCTCCAGCACTTTCAGTGCCGCGTAGGCATCGTTTGCCGCGTATAGCATTTGCTGCGGGCTGAGTCTGGGCTGCGACCAGTTGGAGGTGGTGACCTTCCTTGACTTGGAAAAGCGCTGGTTAAACACCATCCCAACCGCCGCCCGGACGCCCATGTGTTTGTGGTAGCCGGCCAGGCTGAACACTGTATTGAGGTCGAGCAGCGCGCCCAAATGGATACCCAGCTTCGCGTGGATTTGCCCGCTATCCGATTTAAGGCCGAAGCCGACCTTGATGAGCTGCCCTGATTGCAGCAGCTCGACAAGGAAGGGATGCCCGTCCGCCTGGTGAAGTTGAAACAGGTAGGCCTTGTCGTGCAGCGCAAATTGCACGACGTGCGGCCCCTCACTGACATCGCCTGTCACAAACGTCGGCTTGGATTCGGTATCGAAACCAACGATGCCCGCCGCCTTGATCTCGGCAGCGGCGGACGCGAACTCTTCCCTGCCCGCCGGCACGTGGATGCGCTCCAGAGTGAGGCCGAAAAATGGCTCCAGCAGCGCGATTTCAGCCTTGGTCGGGACAGCTTTGCTCATCTGACTAGGCGGGGCCCTTCGCGTATGGGGTATTTGATTGGCTGCAACGAAGCACAAATTGATTCTTAATCTAAAGAGGGTTTACAGGGTTGTGCCTGACAACCGGTGCCCCGGAAAAAATGTGCTTTGCATAGTCTCTGTCACTGCCGAGTATATGCTTCGTCAGCCAGCTTTTAAGGAACTCGATCATTTCCGCCTCGGCAGATTTTCTCAGCGATTGGCGTTCGATGCCATCCAGCCTGGTAAAGAAATGCTGATGCTCATCCTGATGCGTATCCATTCTGGGATAAGCGAACATGCGCATCAGCGCCTCCTCGAAGGAAAAATGCATGCGGGCCAGCTGGATCAGCTCGAGTATGGCGTAGTGCGTGTTGGACCAGCCCTGGTTTAACCTGATTGATTCTTCGATGACTGAAATGCTGCGCAACAGAAGCCTGTGCTGATTGTCGATTTCGAGTATTCCCATTGAATACTCATCTTTCCATTCCATGATGTGTTCTCTCCCATTGGTGCGGGGGTTGAATGCCGTACTTCCAGAAATGCAGCGTTAACAAAATCGGGCGGAATGCAGCCCGCTCATTCCTTTACCATGTTAACGGTTACATTGGATTCATCAAGGTTCCAGGCACCGGGCGAGTAGAAACCGATTATGGGAACTATAAATATGAATGCCCCGATAATATCAGCAACTCCGGTCCAGCTTATGGAATTGGAGACGGATTTTTGTGCCGGGTAGTAGCCTTGCTTGTAGCACACGAATGAGGCCACTTTATTTCTTCTTACCTCAAGCTGGGCTGTCCCCGGGTACATTTGTCCGCCATTTATTTGCAGTGTTGCACCGGGTTCCGAGCAGGTAACGTTTAAAGGCTGGGTTTTGGCAACAAATAATGAGCATCCTGAAGCCAGGAAGCTTGCCGCAACTGTGATACATATGATCCGTTTCATGTTTTCTCCGGGATAATCGGCATCGCCGGTATTCTAAAGCGTATTGCCGCGATGAGTATGTTTTTAAGACAGTGACTGGCACCAGGCTGTCCATGGAACATTGTGATAGCTTACCTGAAACCGTTACCGGGGTTTTGCAACCAAGCCATTCACCCGGAAAAATCAGGTTGTCGGGCTTGGCTTGATTTGCTGCCGCAGGGGATACATTGCGCCGATCAATTACAAGGTTTCAAATGGGGCCCGCGTAATCTTCCGGAACCATCCCGGCGTGACGCCTGTGTATTTCCACCAGGGCATCCAAAACGGGCTTGGGAAAGCCGTCGCGGTCACCCCGGTCGTCCAGAATGATGTTGCTGAGGTATTTCTGCAACTCGACATAACCCCACATCAGCGAGATTTTTTCGCCAATACGGGGAAATTGTTCCCAAATTATGCTGAGATGGGAGGGCAACCCCGCCGGCATTGCCGGTGCGATGGGTGCTTTGGGACGGGATATCTTAATGTCCATGATCGCATATCCTGGCTAATTATCATGCACGCCTGCGGGTAAACACCGTGGATGCAGGGCGAGGGGTGGCTCTTCAAAAATAAGGCATATTCTCCAGCAGCGATTTGATTTGCGCATTTGCACTGTCATGCAGCATGGCTTGGGGATATTTCTGGCAATAGAGTTCCGTCCAGTCTGCGACTGTTATTCTGGCCGCACCATTTAAAAAGCCCTTGCTTAACAAATTGTCATACATGGCATTCGCCCCGGACAAATATCCCTGAAGCCAGTTTGTATATGCCGCAGCATCTGCCGGCTTGTTTTTGCTGTCCAGCCATTGCTTGCAGGATATATCCCCGATGAATGTGCTTGCGCCACTGCCCGTTGCGCTGAAAGATAGAATCACCAGCAAGATGCATATCGTATGTTTCATCTTTGATTGCCCTTTCACCCGATGCCGGATTTTACCCCCGTTGCGGCAACAATTCACGGCATCCCGGCTACATGGTGCGTTTCATTCAATATTGCCAGCTTGGCCCTCAGCTCCGGCAAAATTTTCGCGACAGCCTTTTCCCCCTCTAGTACGGCTTTGTTGCGGCCGCTCACGTCGGACGAAGGGAGGCCAAAGGTTACCGGCCGAATAATGATGTCCGCGCTGGCCTGCTCCTGGCGATTAATGGTCTGTACGAAAATCGAAAAGGTTTGCCACAGGATGTCGGTGATCCCTGCCGTGCTTCTGTCCTGGGGGCGGTCAGAAATATCGACGGCGATGACGAAATCCGCCCCCATTGAGCGCGCTACGCTGGAAGGGACAGGGGCGACCAGTCCGCCATCGACGTAATCCTGGCCGTTGATGGTGACGGGCTGGAAAAACACCGGCACGGAGGAAGAGGCCCGGACTGCCATGCCGGTGTTGCCGGTGCGGAATACCGTCATTTGACCGGTGCCCAGGTTGGTGGCGACTGCGGCAAAAGTCTTGTTGAGCTTTTCCATCGGGCGGCCATTGACGTTTTTGTTGATGAAATCCTGCAGCGCCTGGCCCTTGATGCAACCCCTCATGTTCGAGATCAGTGTCTCGGCAAGGCATTGGTATAAACCGGATCCGTCGATAATCTGGTCTTCCTCCATGTTCATGGACAGCTCCTGTATTTGGAAGCCGCTGAGTCCGGACGCATACAGCGCACCGACGACGGAGCCGGCGCTGGTGCCCACGATAATGTCGGGAGAAATGCCTTGCGCCTCCAGCGCCTTGATCACGCCTATGTGGGCAAAGCCGCGCGCCGCGCCGCCGCCCAGTGCGAGCGCGATCCTTGCCGGCGGGCGTTCCACTGCTTGTGGAACCGGTTTGGTGAAGGTGCAGGCTGTTGCACCGAGCAGCGAAAGGATTGCGATTGCGATTTTCTTCATGGCTGCACTACTTGTCTGGTTGGGAGTGACGGGTCGGTTTGCACTGTCATTTTACATGCACAATCGCGCCGCCAGACCGGGTTCTATCTATCTATCAAATGGCATCCGGCAAGTTGCATCCTGAGACAAAGTTTGGCCGGGCCAGGAAAGTGCCGCCAGGAGAAAGCCCGGCATGCCGGGCTTTCTTGTATGGGATATTAGGGAATTACTCGCCGGTGTATGCCGGCGTCCCCTAGAACCTGGCCATATCGATCACGAACCGGTACTTCACGTCGCTCTTGAGCATGCGCTCGTAGGCGGTGTTGATGTAATCCATGGGGATGACCTCGATATCCGAAACGATCTTGTGCAGCGCGCAGAAGTCCAGCATCTCCTGGGTTTCGCTTATGCCGCCTATCAGCGAACCGGCGAGCTGGCGGCGCTTGAAGATCAGGTTGAACACGCCCGGCGAAGGATGGGGTTCTGCCGGTGCGCCCACCAGCGTCATCGTGCCGTCCAGTTTCAGCAGTTGCAGGAACGGATCCAGGTTGTGCGGCGCAGCGACGGTGTTCAGGATGAAGTCCAGCTGGTTTGCATGGGCCGCCATCTGTTTCGGGTCCGTGGAAATGCACACCTCGTCGGCGCCCAGCCGCTTGCCGTCCGCTATTTTTCCCGGAGACGTGGTGAACAGCACCACATGGGCGCCCATCGCACGGGCGATTTTCACGCCCATGTGACCCAGGCCGCCCAGCCCGACGATCCCGACCTTCTTGCCGGGTCCCGCACCCCAGTGGCGCAACGGCGAATAAGTGGTGATGCCGGCGCACAGCAGCGGGGCGACGCTGGCCAGATCCTTCCGGTCGTGCCTGATGTGCAGCACAAATGATTCCTTGACGACGATGCTTTGCGAATAACCGCCGTGGGTGTTCTCGCCGCCGAACACCGGACCGTTGTAGGTTCCGGTAAAACCGTTCTCGCAATATTGCTCCACACACTCGTTGCAGGAATGACAGTGCCCGCAACTGTCGACCATGCAGCCGACGCCGGCGAGGTCGCCGGGCTTGAAACCCCGCACCTTGCTGCCGACGGCGGTCACACGGCCGACGATCTCATGGCCGGGCACGGAAGGATAAATGGTGTTTTTCCATTCGTTGCGTGCGGTATGCAGATCGGAATGGCAAACTCCGCAATAGAGTATCTCTATCTGCACGTCTTCTGGCCCGGGGTCGCGGCGCTGAATCTCGAACGGAACCAGCGGGCTTGCGGCATCGAGTGCCGCGTAGGATTTTGTTTTGGTCATGGTGTTGCCTTTCCGGATAAATGTAAAAGCTGAATGCAATAGTCAATGGCCGCCAGCGAATTGCTCGCAGACGGCCCTCGATCGGGATTCGGGATGCGGCGGTCAACCCTTGAATCTGGCCGCCACTTCGGCGACGCGCCTGCCGAACACCTTCGCGGTTTCGAGGTCGCCCGGCAGCATCTCGGCCGGGCTGCTGTCCGACGGCGATTGCGCCATCGCGCCGCTGAAGGAACCGACGTAGTTTACATCATTGCGCTGTGCCGCCTTCGCGTTGCTCGGCATCAGGCCGGTGCCGGCCCAGATGCCGCTGTGCTGCATGGACAGCGTGAACAGGTAGTGCAGCGTGGACAGCTTGTCGCCGTTCATCGTCGCGCTGTTGGTGAAGCCGGCGAACACCTTGTCTTTCCATTGCTGGGTGAACCAGGGCTTGGAAGACGCGTCGGCAAACTTCTTGAACTGCCAGCTCACGTTGCCCATGTAGGTCGGGCTGCCCATGATGATCGCGTCAGCCGCGTTCAGGATTTCCCAGCCGCTGTCGGGCAGGTTTCCTTCGGCATCGATCGCGACCAGTTTCGCGCCGGCGCCCTCGGCGACGGCCTCGGCCATGCGCCTGGTGTGACCGTAACCGGAATGATAGACCACTGCTGTTTTTGCCATTTGCTTCTCCTTGGAAAATATGTCGATTGAACAGGATTGGTGGGCGCAACTTCAATAAGGCTGGGTCCGCGCCTCCCCGTCCAGGCTGGGGCGGCCGGCGCCGAACGCGGTAAATGCCAGCAGGCCGCCAGCCATCGCGAGATTCTTCATCAGCATGATTTGCTGGTCAGGCCCGGCATGGAATACCAATCCGGTGACGATGCAGAATCCCGCCAGCAGGAATGCCACCAGGCGGGTCTGGAAGCCCAGTACCAGCGCCAGCCCGCCGCCGATCTCCAGCGCGATCACGAAAGGCAGCAGCGCGCCGGGTAAGCCGGCGGATGCCATATAGCCTTGCGTGGCCGCGTAGCCCGCACCCAGCTTGCCGAACCCGGCAATGATGAATATCGCTGCGGCCAGGATACGGGCGACGATTACCAGCAAAGCATGGAATGCCGGAGTGCTGACCAGATTTGCTAAGCTGCCATTGAATTGCCTGAAAATATTTGTCGTGCTCATGTCATGCTCCTTTTGTGGTTGGGTAAGGTGGTTCAGGCAAAATGCCCGGTTTGAAAATCATTCAGTGCCTGGTGGATCTGCTGCTGCGTATTCATCACGAACGGCCCGTATTGCACGATCGGTTCGTTCAGTGGCCTGCCTGCGACCAGGATCAGGCGCGCAGCTTCGGTTGCGTTGGCTGTCACGCCGTCGGCTTCCGCGGCGTTGTCCAAAATACCCATGCGCCGCGATTCCACTGTCACGCCACCGACCGTCACCGCACCGCGATAGACATAGATGAAGGCGTTGTGCGAACTTGCCAGCGCAGTCGAAAATTCGGCACCTGCAGGCAGGTGGACATCCAGATACAGCGGTTCGGTGTACTCGCGTGTAACGGCACCTGTCACGCCGTTGCTGGTTCCGGAGATCACCCGCACCGTTGCACCCTGTGCGGTGGGATATTCGGGAATCGCGGCAGAGGGGAAATCCCGATACCACGGCTCGGACATCTTGCGCTGGGAGGGCAGGTTGAGCCAAAGCTGGAAGCCTTCCATCAGGCCGTCCACCTGCTCGGGGATCTCGGAGTGGATCACGCCGCGTCCCGCGGTCATCCACTGCACGCCGCCGTTTTCCAGCAGCCCTTCGTGCCCCGCGCTGTCGCGGTGCCGCATGTGGCCGGACAACATGTAGGTCACGGTCTCGAAGCCGCGATGCGGGTGATCCGGGAAGCCGGCGATGTAGTCGTCGGGGTTGTCGCTGCTGAAGGCGTCCAGCATCAGGAACGGGTCGAGGCGGCGCTGCAGCTTGCCGGACAGCACCCGGGTCAGCTTTACGCCGGCCCCGTCCGAAGTGGCGATACCCTCGATGATGCGCTCGATGCCGCGCGACTGGCGCAATTCAATCTGGTTGATGGTGTTCATGATGTTTTCCTCCGTGGTGAGAAAGTGAGGCCATAATAGTCGGATCAAAAAGATAGATAAAGTCGTTAAAATGGGATAGACTGTTTCACAAATGGAACAAAAGAATATCTCTGCCGACGATTACATCCTGTTCGTCGCGATCGTCGAACAGGAAAGCATGGTGCGCGCCGCAGAACACCTGGGCATGCCCAAGGCCACGGTTTCGCGGCGCCTGGGCAATCTTGAGGCGGCGCTGGGGCAGCGGCTGCTGTTGCGCACCACGCGCCGCCTGACGCTCACCGAATTCGGCCGGGAATTCCTCGATCATTGCCGGCGCGTCGCGGAAGAGGTCGCCTCCACCCGGGATTTCGTGCACAGCCGCGAAGAGCGGCCGCGCGGGCGCTTGCGCGTGTCGATGCCGGGGGAATATGCGATGCAGAATTTTTCGCGGGCCTTCGCCACCTTCATTGAAACCTATCCCGAGGTGCAACTCGATCTCGACCTGACTTCGCGGCGTGTCGACCTGATCGGCGAACGCTTCGACCTGGCGATACGCATGGGAACGCTGGACAGCGACGCGACCCTGGTGGCGCGCAAGATAGACGAACAAAGCTTCGGCCTTTACGCCAGCCCGATCTATCTCGCGCTGCATCCCGCGCCCAAGCGTCCGGACGAACTGGAGCATCATGCGGCGGTTCGCCTGCTGTCCGGGCGCGGCAGCGCTGTCCCGTGGAAACTGATGCGCGGCAAGGCGGTCTGGGAAGGGGTTCCGCCCGGACGGATCACGCTGAATTCGCTGGACGTGCTGCAGCGGCTGTTGCTGGATGGTGCCGGTATCGGCGCCTTGCCAGACCGCTTCGTCGCGGAAGATGTGAAGCGCAAGCGCCTGCTGCGGGTATTGCCGGAATGGTGTTTGCCCACAGTTCCAGCCTGGGCGGTGATGCCGATGCGCCGCTATCTGCCGGCCAAGACGCGCGCCTTCGTCGCGCACCTCGAGCAGTTCATCGGGAAGGAGTAGAGGCTGCAGGCCGGTCGCGCCGAACCCCATCCCGGCAATTCTAGCCAGCGCCGGTGCGCATAAAGTGAGAAAATGGCGTATCTCCCGCCCGACCACCGCGCGTTTGACACCTGAAGCCTGTTGGCTGCCCAATATTTTTCAAAGGTAATCCGATGTACCCAGTCCACGATGCAGATGCAATCCTGTTGCTGGCGATGTTGCTCGCCGCCAAGCGCCGTCCGGCACAGCTGGTCGAGATCATTGCCGCGGCCGAGCTGGCCCAGGGCGTTGTTCCGCCCGAAACCAAATTGTCCGATTCGTTCTACCGGCTCTCCGAATACGGCCTGGTCCGCGAGCAGGATGGAGGTTACACGCTGACGCCGGATGCGCAGCAGATACTGTCCGGCCATGCGAAGAAAGCCAAGATTCCGGAGCGCATCCACGACATCAAGGAGAATCTTGCCGACTTTCACCTGAACGGCGAACACGCGATCATCCTGGTGACGGTGGAGCAAATCGCTGCCGCGATCGCGGAACACCAGGCCGTCAAAAAAAGCCCGGGCAAGAACCTGCTGGTGGCCAAACCCAAACCGCCCGAGGACTATCGTCCGGGGCAGCGCAGGCAATACAAGTCCTTTGCCACGCGCCGGCGCAAGGAAGGGTGAGCATATGAACAATACCTCCCCGTCCGCTGCCCCAAGTAACACCGGACGCTCCTTCAACGAACTGCCCCTGTCTCCCGCCATGCAGGCCACCCTGCAGCAACTTGGCTACCTGGCGATGACGCCGATACAGGCGGCCAGTTTGCCGATCGCGCTGGCCGGCCGCGACCTGATCGCGCAGGCCAAGACCGGCAGCGGCAAGACCGCTGCGTTCGGGCTGCCGCTGCTCACCAACCTCAACCCGCGCCGCTTTGCGGTACAGGCGATGGTGCTGTGCCCGACGCGCGAGCTGGCCGACCAGGTGACGCAGGAGATACGCCGGCTGGCGCGTGCGGCGGACAACATCAAGATATTGACGCTGTGCGGCGGCAGCATCATGCGCACGCAGACCGGCAGCCTGGAATACGGCGCGCATATCGTCGTGGGCACGCCGGGGCGCATCATGGATCACATGGAGCGCGGCACGCTGGACCTGGAGGCGCTCAACACGCTGGTGCTGGACGAGGCCGACCGCATGCTGGACATGGGCTTTGTCGATGACATCGCGTTCATCGCTAAGCGTTGCCCCGCACAGCGCCAGACACTGATGTTCTCGGCGACCTATCCCGACGGCATCGCACGGCTGGCGCGCCAGTTCATGCGCGACCCGCAGGAAGTCAAGCTGGCCGAGCAGCACGAGGAAAGCAAGATACGCCAGCGCTTTTACGAGGTGAGCAACGAGGACAGGTTGCAGGCCGTGGGCACGCTGCTCAGGCATTACCGCCCGGTCA
>DAICZN010000065.1 GCA_027311105.1 Gallionella sp. | reverse complement strand
GTGCAGCAGGCGGCCGATCAGCGTGCTCTTTCCATCGTCCACGCTGCCGGCGGTGATAAAACGTAACAGTTGTGTCGTATTGTTCATGATCAAAAATATCCTTCTTTCTTGCGCAGCTCCATGGATGCCTCGGAAGTCTGGTCGTCCATGCGGGTCGCGCCGCGTTCCGTGACTCGCGTGGTCGCGGTCTCTTCGATGATCTCGTCCACCGTGCGTGCCGCTGACTCGACCGGGGCGGTACAGGTCATGTCGCCCACGGTGCGAAAACGCACCGAGAGCACTTCCACTTTTTCGCCCGGCTTCGGTTGCACCAGATGCGAAACCGGAATGACTGAAGCACCGCGACGAATCACTTCGCGTTCATGTGCAAAGTAGATATTGGGAATGTGCAGCTTCTCGCGGCCGATATATTCCCAGATGTCCATTTCGGTCCAGTTGCTGATCGGGAATACGCGGATATTCTCGCCGGCATGCACGCGGGTGTTGTAGATGTCCCACAACTCCGGGCGCTGGTTCTTCGGGTCCCACTGGCCGAACTCGTCGCGGAACGAGAAGATGCGCTCCTTGGCGCGCGACTTTTCCTCGTCGCGCCGCGCGCCGCCCATGCAGGCATCGAAGCCGAATTCCGCGATGGTCTCGAGCAGCGTCACGGACTGGAACACATTGCGGCTCTGCGTTGCGCTCTTCAGCACGACCGTGCCTTTCCTGATGGAATCCTCCAGCGAACGCACGATCAGCCGCTAGCCCAGCTCGGCGGCGCGTTTGTCGCGAAACGCGATCACCTCGGGGAAGTTGTGCTCGGTGTCAATATGCACCAGCGGGAACGGAAACTTCGCCGGGCGGAACGCCTTCTCGGCCAGACGCAGCATCACGATGGAATCCTTGCCGCCGGAAAACAGCAGCGCGGGATTTTTGCACTCCGCCGCGACCTCGCGCATGATGTGTATGGATTCGCTTTCCAGCGCGTCCAGGTGGGTAAAAGTGTGTGCAGTCATTCTTTCTTTCTCGGCCAGCTCCATAATATGTTCCGTTTCTATCATTCCGGTTTTTGCGATCTCACAGCGCTTTTACGCAATTGCTTTCTGAGCGTCATGAACCTGCACGGATATCTCCCGTATCCTGATCCTGCTCGCTTCGAGTGAAGTGCTGCTCACATGCAGGCTGCATTCCTTGCCGGGGAGGTTTTGGCTACGGCCAACGTCGTGAGCTGCGCTCCCGACATTACCCTGCGCCGAAACCCCGAAAACACGCGCTTCGCGCGACGTACCCGAACTGTGGCTTGCATGCAAGCCGCATTCCTTGTTTTCGGGGTTTTCCCACCACCAGCGCCCGGCGCGGATATCTTCACCCGGCGTTACGGAACGGGTGCAGGGCGCGCAGCCGAGGCTGGGGTAGAACTGGTCGTGCAGCTTGTTGTAGGGCACATCGTATTCGCGGATGTATGCCCACACGTCCCTGTTCGACCAGTCCAGCAACGGATTGAGCTTCTGCAAACCGTTGTCCGTATCGAAACTGGAGAATTGCAGCGTGCCGCGCGTGACCGCCTGCTCGCGGCGCATCCCGGTGACCCAAGCTCCCTTGCCTGCCAATGCGCGGCGCAGCGGTTCCACCTTGCGCGCGAAACAGCACCCCTTGCGGTTCTCCACGCTGCCGTAAAATCCGTTGATGCCGTGCTGCGCGACATACTCCTCGACCAGCGCGCTGTCCGGGAAGTACACCTGCAGTGGAACCGCATAATGCCCGCGCACTTCCTGCATCAGGTCATAAGTCTGCTGCGGCAGGCGCCCGGTATCCAGGCTGAACATCCCTATGTCCAAACCGTGCCTGGCGATCAGGTCGGTCAGCACCATGTCTTCCGCGCCCAGACTGTTGGCGAAACATGCCGGCGGAAAATCGCGCACCGCCTGTTGCAGCACGGCCACCGCCTGATCGATTTTCTGTTTCATGCTCTTCTCCTATACCGTCAAGCCGGCAGCGGCTTCTGTCAAATCAAGCTGCGCGTCCTGTTGCATCGCGAATGCCGCCACCTTCACCGTCCAGTCATCCACCGCCGCGCTGATGATGGCGAGTTCATCCTGGCTGATTTCATCCACTCCCGCCAAAACCGAGGCGATGCGCGCAAGCTCGTCGGCGAGCTGGCCGGGTAACAATTGCTGCAACTGGATGGCCAGCTTGTCCAGATCGTCCTGGCGCACGCCGCCCAGCAACTGCGCCAGCCCCGAGCCGAGCAAACGCAGGATCGCCTCGTTGCACTGGGCCGCCTCGTCGTACTTGCGCTGGAACACCAGTGCATTGCGGTATGCGCGTTCGTGCGCAGCCTCGAAGAAGTTCGCGCCTATCAGCACCTGCGACGCGCCGGCGCATTCGCCGCCGCCGAGTTGCAGCACGCGGAAGTCGCTCGCCTCGCCGTAATCATGCATCACCGTGTGCAACTCCCCGGCTTTTACTTCGCCCAGATCGGCCAGCAATTGCTTGAAATAATCCGGCTGCTGCGCGCGCACCCAGGCGAAAAAATTCGCTTCGCCGCTGTCAAGATGGGCTTGCTGCACGCGTGCTATCGCCTGCTTGACGCGCGCCACCGGCAGCGACGGGCCCTTGATCGCCAGCTTGCCGCCCGTGCCGTTGCCGCCGCCCGTGCCATCGCCGCCAAAGTACATCTGGTAATGCGGCACCAGCTTGCCGTGCATGCGCTTGCCTTCGCCGTAGATGCCGATATCGCCGGTTTCAGGCTGGGCGCACCCGTTATGGCAGCCCGACACGCGGATGCGCAGATCGGCCTTGCCGCCGGACAACTGCGGCGCGACCACGGTACTGGCAGTGATGCCCAGGCGGCACGTCGACGTGCCCGGGCAGGCCACCACGTTGTCGCCGGCAACCGGCTCATGCAGGGCCAGCCCAGCCAGACCGCTGCGCAACTGCGCCAGTTTGTTTTCCGGCACATTGAGGATGATCAGGTTCTGGTCCTGCGTGGTGTGCACTTCATCCAGACCGTGCACGCGCAACAACCCGGCAATGCCGCGCAACTGCGCCGGCTTGACGTCCCCGATGGGCAAGGCGACCGGCAACACGAACAGTCCGGCCTGGCGCTGCGCGAACAGCTTGCGCGGTGCGCCCGATCCCGGAACCTGCTGCCCGGTTTGCTCCTGCCACACGCCTTTTGGATAAGGCTGGCCGGCAAGCGCCCTTTTGGTGCGCTCAAACTCTTCGCGATATTTCTCCAGGAAGCCGTCGACGCCAAAACGCTCGACCAGAAATTTGATGCGCGACTTGGCGCGCTTGGTGCGGTCCGAGTATTTGTTGTGCAGGGTCACCAGCGCCTCCAGCGAGAACAGCAGCTCGCTCTCCGGGATGAATTCCTCGACCACAATCGACTCGCGCGGCTTGTGCCCCAGGCCGCCGCCGGCCTTGACCCTGAAGCCTGGCTGGCCGTCTTTTTTGATGGCGATCACGCCCGCATCGTGCAACAAAGACTGCGCGCAATCCGACTCGCAGGCGGAGAAGCTGATCTTGAATTTGCGCGGCATCTGCTGGTTCAGCGGATTGCGCAAAAAATGCTGCGTCGCGCCGTCGACATGAGCCGCCACATCCACGTGTTGTTTGGGGCACACGCCGGACAGCGCGCACGCCGACATGTTGCGCACGGTGTTGCCGCATGCTTCGCGCGTGGTCATGTTGACCCGGGCCAGGCGGCGCATCGCGCTGGGCATCTTCGCCAGCGGGATGAAATGCACCTGTATCGCCTGGCGCGTGGTCAGATGCGCGATGCCGCGCTGCGAAAAGGTTTCCGTCACGTCGGCGATCGCATCCAGCTGGTCCGCGTTCAAACGCCCGCCGGGAATCTTGATGCGCAGCATGTTCACGCCGTCCTGGCGCTGGCCATACACGCCCTGCTGCAGCCGCACCGCGGTAAAGCGATCCGGGTCGACACGGCCCTCGATAAAAGTCTGGATCGCCTGTTCGAGTCTGTCTATCTCTTCGAGATCGGATAAATCCTGTGTGTTGATGCTCATTGTGTTTCTCCTTGCAGATTCATAATTGTTCCGGGCTGCCAAAAAACCTTCCCAACCAGTTACTTGAAGCCATGTCCGCCCTACAAAACCATTCGGACCCCGATGACCAGCAGCATGGCTGCCAGCACCGGGCGCAGCACCGCTTCCGGTACCCTGGCGCTCAGATGGCTGCCGATATAGATTCCGGGCAGCGAGCCCATCAGCAGGCTGCCCAGCAACACCAGGTCCACCGTGCCCAATGCCAGATGCCCCATGCCGGCCACCGCGGTCAGCGGCACGGCATGGGCGATGTCCGTGCCCACCACTTTCGCCGCCTGCATGCGCGGATACAGAAACAGCAGGGCGACCGTGCCCAGCACACCCGCGCCCACCGAGGAGATCGCCACCAGCGTGCCGACGACGATGCCGGTGATGATCGTCGCGGCGGGAAGATGATGATCACGCAACTCATACAAGGTGCCGTCCCTGCGCTGCGCGAGCTGCCTGATCTGGTTCTTCAACAACAGCGCGCCGGCTGTCAGCAACAGGGCCACGCTCAACACGCCGGTCACCAGCCCGCTCAATGTCTTCTGGTCCAGCGCCAGGTATTTCAACAGCGCGATGGTGAACACCGCGGCGGGCAAACTGCCCAGGCTGAGCATGCCCGCCACTTTCCAGTCCACCGTGCCGCGCCTCCCATGCACCCAGCCGCCCAGCGTCTTGGTCAGCGAGGCATACAGCAGGTCGGTACCGACGGCTGTGGCCGGGGAAACACCGAACAGCAGCACCAGCAACGGCGTCATCAATGACCCGCCGCCCACCCCGGTGACGCCGACGATCAGCCCGACCAGAAAGCCCGACAATGTGTACATCCAGTCCATGCGCTACCACCCGTTGGAATTAATGGGGTGCATTCTAGGTTGCACGTCTTATATCTCTAAATACTTTTATGTTAGTATCTTATAGCTTATAAATATATTGGAGTGTCGTCATGAACCTGCAGCAACTGCGTTACTTCAACGAAATCGTCAATCAGGGATTGAACATCTCCTCCGCCGCTGCCGCGCTGTATACGTCGCAACCCGGCATCAGCAAACAGATCAGGTTGCTGGAGGATGAGCTGGGTATCGAGATTTTCGTGCGCAACGGCAAGCGCATCGTGGCGATTACCGAGCCGGGGAAAGCCGTGCTGGAGATCGCCCAGCGCATGCTGCACGATGCCGGCAACCTCAAACAGGTCGCCGAGGAATTCCACTCGCAAAACAGCGGCAGCCTGACCATAGCCACGACACACACCCAGGCGCGCTATGCCCTGCCGCCCACGGTCAAACAGTTCATCAAGCGCTATCCCGGCGTCAAGCTGGGGCTGCACCAGGGCAATCCGACGCAGATCGCCGAACAGGTGTTGGGCGGCGCGGCCGACATCGGCATCGCCACCGAGAGCCTGGCGCTGTATGACGAGCTCGTCACGCTGCCTTGTTACGAATGGAACCATTGCGTGATCGCGCCGCCCAGACATCCCCTGCTGAACGAGAAAAAGCTGACGCTGGCGAAGATCGCGCAATACCCGATCATCACCTACGACTTCGCGTTCAGCGGGCGCGGCAAGATCAATGCCGCGTTCGAGGCGGCCAACATCCAGCCGAACATCGCGTTGACCGCGATCGATGCCGATGTGATCAAGACCTATGTGGAATTGGGGTTAGGCGTGGGAATACTGGCGAAAATGGCCTTCATTCCCGAGCGCGACAAACACCTGCGCATGATGGATGCCGGGCACCTGTTCAAGCCCAGCACGACGCGGATCGCGATCCGCCAGAACGAATACCTGCGCGGCTACACCTACGATTTCATCGAATTGTTCGCCCCGCACCTTACCCGCGAGATGGTCACCAAGGCAATGCATGCCTCAGCTTAGCAGGGACATATGCATGGACTATCGCTAGTGAACCGCACGCCTGGAAAAATCCCCGGGCCGGAAACCCAGCGCGGCCAGCACGGCAAAGTAAACCGCCACTCCGCCCGCCACCAGCGCCGACAAGCGCAGCACGCGCGACCAGCCGGAGCCGGCCAGCCAGCTCTGCTCCGTGCCCATGCCGAACCACAGCGTGAGTGCCAGGGCCAGTATCGCGATGGCGATCTTGGCGAAGAACTTCGCCCAGCCGGGCTCGGGCAGGTAGATGCCGCGTTTGCGCAGGAAGTGAAACAGGATCGCGGAGTTCAGGCATGCGCCGAGCCCGATCGACAGGGCCAACCCGGCATGCTGTATCCAGCCGATGAACAGCGCGTTCATCGCCTGGGTCGCCAGCAACGTGACGACACCGATCTTCACCGGGGTCCTGATATCCTGTTTTGCATAGAAACCCGGCGCAAGTATCTTCACCAGGATCATCCCGATCAGTCCGACGCTGTAGCCGATCAGCGCGTGACTGGTCATCAGCACATCGTGCGCGACGAACGCGCCGCGCTGGAAGAAGGTAGCCAGCAGCGGCACGGAGATCATGCCCAGCGCCAGCGCGGCGGGCAGTGTCAGCATCACTGTCAGGCGCAGGCCCCAGTCCAGCAGCTTCGAATATTCCGCAGTATTGTTGTCGGCATGGCATTTGGATAGCGACGGAAGCAGGATGGAACCCAGAGCCACGCCCAGGACTCCGGAGGGAAATTCCATCAGCCGGTCCGCGTAATACAGCCACGACACGCTGCCCGCAGCGAGGAACGAGGCGAAGATGGTATTGATGAGCATGCTGATCTGGCCGATCGAAACGCCGAACACCGCGGGACCCATCTGCCTGATGACGCGCCGCATCCACGGGTCGCTCCAACTGAAACGGATGCCGGGCAGCATGCCGATTTTCTTCAGGAACGGAACCTGGAACGCCAGTTGCACAAAGCCCGCGGCGAACACCGCCCAGGCCAGCGCCAGGATGGGCGGATCGAAATACGGCGCCAGCCACAGCGCGGCGGCGATGAAGCACAGGTTGAGCAGCACCGGCGCGAACGCCGGCACCCAGAATTTGTTGTAGGTATTGAGTATGCCCGCCGCCACCGCGACCAGCGAGATAAAGAAGATATACGGAGAGGTTATGCGCAGCAATTGCACGGTGAGGTCGAACTTCGCGGCATCCCTGACGAAGCCCGGCGCGCTGATATACACAAGGACCGGCGCGGCGACGATGCCGACCAGCGTGACCACAAACAATATCAGCGCCAGCATGGTCGTGACATGGTCGACCAGCAACTGCGTATCCTCATGCCCGCGCCGGTTCCGGTATTCGCCGAAGATGGGCACGAACGCCTGGGAGAACGCGCCCTCGGCGAACAATCGGCGCAGCAGGTTGGGCAGCTTGAACGCGACGAAGAATGCATCGGTCGCCATGCCCGCGCCGAACACCCGGGCGATCAGCACGTCGCGCACAAAGGCGAGGATGCGCGAAACAAGGGTCAAACCGCTGATCGTGGCCAGTGATTTAAGCAGGTTCATAGGGTATCCGGGCATGAAATTCAAACGTTGCGTATCATAACACCGGCACCGGCCCGGCCAGACTCGGAAGTAAGCTGTAAGGGAGCCTTTAGAAATTCAGAGTTCGCCCAAATGCCCCACAAGGGGACGCCGATCCGCTACGGGCAAAAAGCGCCCGTGCGGAATCGTCAGCAAGGCGCGGAAAAAATTTTAGTTCCGGCCAACCTGAAGGTTACCCTACACTGAAACTTTGTTTTGCCGCGCCGCATATGATTGATATGTTAGCAAGAAATTTTTACCGCAACACAGCAGTTGGGATGAAATGTGGATTTCTGGAGGCTCCCGTAAAAAGATTTGCAAAATCAGGCATAAGTCACTAGAATGCGCGCCTTTCCGTTGTACCGAATTTTTCTTACAGTCCCAACTTAGCCGAAGTTATCTTGGCCGAATTTACTAGGAGTAGTCATGGCAAATAGCGCACAAGCCCGCAAGCGTGCACGTCAGGCAGTAAAACAGAACGCCCACAACAGCAGCCTGCGCTCGGAATTGCGCACTGCGGTCAAGAAAGTCATCAAGGCGATCGAAGCCGGTGACAAGTCAGTCGCCCAGGCTGTATATAAGCAGTCCGTAAGTGCCGTGGATAGCATCGCGGACAAGAAGATCATTCACAAGAACAAGGCAGCCCGCCACAAGAGTCGCCTGTCTGCGGCCATCAAGGCAATGGCTTAAGCGCCCCGGCATCAAGCCGCGACGTTTTGATTCACCGCACGAGCCGACAGCAATGTCGGCTTGTTTGCTTTGCAGAACTTTTTTGGGGCGCGGCCTGCGTGTGTTGTTGGGGCTTCAGCCCCTTGCAACCGCGCACCCCTTGCCGGTGTTTGTATCGCCGCTTTTACAGAGCGCGGACAAGTCCGAAGAAACTACTGATGGGACAGCCAGCCCTCGTATAGCCTGAAAGATTTTCTGTTACGGAATGGCATTGTTTCCCTTGCCTTACCGGTGCTGTTTGGCTCAATATACGCACCTTGCTTTTTGCTCACGGCGGCTGGTCCGCCGTGTGTATTTTAGAGGTTGACATGCCGCATTTAATGAACACTTATGCCCGGCTCCCCGTCACATTTGTGCGCGGTGAAGGCGTTTGGCTTTGGGACACAGAGGGCAGGAGATATCTGGACGGCCTGGCGGGTATAGCCGTAAACACTCTTGGGCACGCGCACCCGCGCTTTACTGCCGCACTCGGGGAGCAGATCGGCAAACTGATCCATTGTTCCAACGTCTACCGGATAAACGAGCAGGAACTGCTCGCCGACAAGCTGTGCAACCTGACCGGCATGGGGGAAGTATTCTTCTGCAACTCCGGGTGTGAAGCGAATGAGGCGGCGATCAAGCTGGCGCGCATGTACGGCCACAGGCAGGGCATCGAAGCCCCAGCCATCATCGTGATGGAAAAGGCCTTCCACGGGCGGACGCTTGCGACCCTTTCCGCCACCGGCAACCGCAAGGTCCAGGCCGGCTTCGAACCGCTGGTCAGCGGCTTCGTGCGAGTGCCTTACGACGATCTGGACGCGATACGCCAGGTCGCCCAGCACAACAGGAACGTGGTTGCGGTACTGGTCGAAACGATACAGGGCGAAGGCGGCATCCGCACGCTGGACATCGAGTACCTGAAACAGCTGCGGCAGATCTGTGACGGGCAGAACTGGCTGCTGATGCTGGACGAAGTGCAGTGCGGCATCGGGCGCACCGGTCAGTGGTTCGCCTACCAGCACAGCGGGATCCTGCCGGACGTGATGACGCTCGCCAAGGGCCTGGGCTCGGGCGTGCCGGTCGGCGCATGCCTCGCCGCCGGCAAGGCAGCCGGGACATTCCAGCCGGGCAACCATGGCTCGACATTTGGCGGCAATCCCCTCGCCTGCGTCGCCGGCCTGACCACGCTGAATATCATCGAACAGGACAAATTGATGTCGCATGCCGAGAAACTAGGCCGCTTCCTGCACGATGGTTTCAGCGCCGCCCTGCAGGGCGTGAAAGGCGTCAAGGAGATCCGCGGCCAGGGCCTGATGATAGGCATCGAACTCGACCAGCCATGCGGAGATCTGGTCAAGCTGGCCCTCGCGCAGGGCCTGCTGATCAACGTGACTGCCGACAGCGTGATCCGCCTGTTGCCACCGCTGGTGATGAAACGGGATGAGGCACAACAGCTGCTGGACATCCTGTGCCCGCTGATCAAAGAATTTTTGCAAACCTGATTGGTAATGACCCATGTCAGCCCAGCCCATGCCCATAAAGCAACCAGTGCCGGTAAAGCATTTCCTGCAGTTCAAGGACTTCACCCGCGGGGAATTTGAATATCTGTTTGAGCGCACCCGCATCATCAAGCAAAGGTTCAAATCCTATCAGCAGTATTGGCCGCTGACCGACCGCACCCTGGTGATGATTTTCGAGAAAGCCAGCACGCGCACGCGCCTTTCCTTCGAAGCCGGGATGCAGCAGCTGGGCGGTTCGGCGATCTACCTGAACACGCGCGACTCGCAGCTGGGGCGGGGCGAACCGGTCGAGGATGCCGGGCAGGTGATTTCGCGCATGTCCGATATCGTGATGATCCGCACCTTCGAGCAATCCATCATCGAGCGCTTTGCCTCGCACTCGCGCGTGCCGGTGATCAACGGCCTGACCAACGAATACCACCCGTGCCAGATCCTGGCGGATATCTACACCTACATCGAGCAGCGCGGAACCATACAGGGCAAGACCGTGGCGTGGATAGGCGACTCGAACAACGTGTGCAACACCTGGCTGCAGGCCGCTGAAATACTGGATTTCAACGTTCATGTCTCGACCCCGCCGGGCTACGAGGTCGAGCCGGAACGTGCCGGACTGTTCGGCGAGGATCACTATGAAGAATTCACCGACCCCATGGAAGCCGCTCACGGGGCCGATCTGGTAACTACTGATGTCTGGACCTCAATGGGCTTCGAGGCGGAGAATGAAGAACGCATGAAAGACTTCGCCGACTGGCAGGTGGATGAGGACATGATGCGTGTCGCCTCAAAAGACGCGCTGTTCATGCATTGCCTGCCCGCGCATCGCGGCGAGGAGGTGTCGGCAGGCGTGATGGACGGCCCGCAAAGCATAGTATGGGATGAGGCTGAAAATCGTTTGCATGTACAAAAAGCATTAATGGAGTACCTATTGCTGGGGAAAGTGCAATGAAATGCCAACACTCAATGCAAACGATTTCGGCGAAGACTAACATTCGCGCAGCGAATGTTAAGCGCGAACCGCGCGGTCGCAGCCAAAACAGACTGCACGTGCAGAAAGCTCTTATGGAATATTTGCTGCTGGGCAAGGTAGGCAATTAAATGAAATGCCTCACCAAGAGTGCAGTCTGTTTCGGCGTAGGCTCACTTGCACAGCAAGTTAAACCGCGCAGCGGTGGCCGTAACCACAACCGTTTGCATGTGCAAAAGGCGCTGATGGAGTACCTGCTGCTGGGCAGAATACCGGAATGAGCGACAAACCGCCTTCCAAACCCGGTACAGGCCAGCGCAAGGAAGGCCGGCTGGCCGACCACATCCTGCCGTCATCGGCCACGATGATCGGGGTGTGCATGACGGTTATCAGCCTGGCTCACCTGATCCCGAGGCAAAGCATCAGCAGGCACGTCAATGAGTTGCTGGCTCTCGACAGCCTGTTGTTTTTGGGCAGCGCCATGCTGTCCTATTTTTCCCTGCGCCATCCCGACCTGGCGGAAAAATTCGAAAGCATGGCCGATGTTATCTTTTTGCTCGGTCTGGCGGTGATGGTAGTGGCGGGATTTGTCGTGGCTTTTGAATTAATGATTGATTAACCCGGTTGATAAAATATGCCTGACATCAAAAAAGCAGTGCTCGCCTACTCCGGCGGGCTGGATACCTCGGTGATTCTCAAATGGCTGCAGGACACCTACAAGTGCGAGGTCGTCACCTTTACCGCCGACATCGGCCAGGGCGAGGAACTGGAGCCGGCGCGCGCCAAGGCCCTGAAAATGGGCATCAAGCCGGAGAACATTTTCATCGACGACATGCGCGAGGAATTCGTGCGCGATTTCGTGTTCCCGATGTTTCGCGCCAACACCGTGTACGAGGGCGAATATCTGCTCGGCACGTCGATCGCGCGACCGCTGATCGCCAAGCGCCTGATCGAGATTGCCGCCAGGACCGGCGCGCAGGCGATCTCGCATGGCGCGACCGGCAAGGGCAACGACCAGGTGCGCTTCGAGCTGGGCGCTTATGCGCTGAACCCCAACATCAAAGTCATCGCGCCCTGGCGCGAATGGGACCTGCTGTCGCGCGAGAAGCTGATGGCCTATGCCGAAAAGGCCGGCATCCCGATAGACATGAAACACAAAAAGGGCGGATCGCCCTACTCGATGGACGCGAACCTGCTGCACATCTCCTTCGAGGGACGCCATCTGGAAGACCCTGCCGCGGAGGCCGAGGAATCCATGTGGCGCTGGACGGTGTCGCCGGAGAAGGCTCCCGATGCCGCCGAATACCTCGACATCGAATTCAGCAACGGCGACATCGTGGCGCTGAACGGGGCAAAGATGTCGCCGGCGCAGGTGCTGGCCAGACTGAACGAACTCGGCGGCAAGCACGGCATAGGCCGCCTCGACCTGGTGGAGAACCGCTACGTCGGCATGAAATCGCGCGGCTGCTATGAAACACCGGGCGGCACCATCATGCTCAAGGCGCACCGCGCGATCGAGTCCATCACGCTGGACCGCGAGGTGGCGCATCTCAAGGACGACCTGATGCCGCGCTATGCCTCGATGATCTACAACGGCTACTGGTGGTCGCCGGAACGCCGCGCGCTGCAAACCCTGATCGACCATACCCAGCAGACCGTCAACGGCTGGGTGCGCGTCAAGCTTTACAAGGGCAACGTGATCGTCGCCGGGCGCGACTCGAAAACCGACTCCCTGTTCGACCCGACCATCGCCACTTTCGAGGACGACAAGGGTGCCTACGACCAGAAGGACGCGGCGGGTTTCATCAAGCTGAACGCGCTGCGCCTGCGCATCGCGGCGAATCTGCACAAAAGGAAGTAGGGATCGTGATTCACGAACTGAGCGGAGACATCTTGTTCAGCACTGCGAAAGCCATCGCGCAAGGTGTCGCGCCCAACGATGATTTCCATCATGGCCTGGCCCTGCAATTGCGCGAGCGCATGCCGGCGATGTACAAGGACTTCCGCCACTATTGCCAGACCAAACACCCCAAGTCCGGCGGGATGTGGTCATGGATGAGCGCGGACGGGCGTTACATCGTCAACCTGTTCACCCAGGACGCCGCGTACGATTACGGCAGCAAACCCGGAAATGCCAAACTCAGTCACGTGAATCACGCCTTGCACGCCCTGCGCGATTTCGCGCAAAAGGAAAAAGTGGGCAGCCTGGCATTGCCCCGGCTGGCTTGCGGCATGACCGGCCTGGATTGGGATGAAGTCAAGCCGCTGATCGAAAAACAGCTCGGCGATCTCGGCATCCCTGTTTATATATATGTCACATACCAAAAAGGCGTCAAAGCCGTCGAACCAACCGGAAGGAAATAGCATGTCGCAATTCGATAATGTCAGTGTAATTAAAAAGGGCAATGTGTTTTTCGATGGAAAATGCGTGTCACACTCGGTGTTGTTTGCCGACGGCACGCGCAAGACAGTCGGGGTGATCATGCCCGGCACGCTGACCTTCAATGTCAGCACACCCGAACTGATGGAGATCACATCCGGCACCTGCCGCGTGAAGATCGGCGACGAGCCGGCATTCAAGACTTATGCAGCGGGCGATCAGTTCTCGGTCGCGGCCAATGACAAATTTGTAATTGAAGCGGCAGAGGTGGTTAATTACGTTTGCAGCTTTGGTTGATACTAACCTGAAGGTAAGTATCAACCGCAACAAGCCGCTGTGCGGCGTGTTGTGGCTAATTCCAAAAATCCATTATCCGCATAACCAGCGACTTGGTTGGTGAATTGGGCCAACCTTAGTCGAATGGCTAGCGGTTTTATCAGATTGCGCAGATTCACACAGATTTTAATCGGCGTTAATCTGCGTAATCTGCGGATCAAATTTTTGTTTTTCTTTTAGAGTGGGGACAACATGCCAAGCTTCGACATCGTTTCAGAAGTGGACAAGACCGAAGTCAAGAACGCCATCGAGCAGACCAACAAGGAAGTCACTAACCGTTTCGACTTCAAGGGTTCGGATGCGCGCGTGGAGCAGGCCGAACTCAAACTGACGGTCTGGGCCGACAATGAATTCCAGCTGGACCAGGTGCAGGACATCCTGAATGCCAAGCTGACCAAGCGCGGCGTGGATATCAAGTGCCTGGAGATCAGCGACAAGATCGAAAAAGTCAGCGGCAACAAGGTCAAGCGCGGCTGCGAAGTGAAGGTCGGCGTTGAGATCGAGCTGGCCAAGAAGATCGTCAAGCACATCAAGGACAGCAAGATGAAGGTGCAAGCCAGCATCCAGGGCTACACCGTTCGTGTCACCGGAAAGAACCGCGACGACCTGCAGGATGCCATAGCCTTTGTCAAAAAAACCGTCACCGACTTCCCGTTGCAGTACCAGAACTTCCGCGACTGAACCCGGCTGCGGGCTGCCGTTGACCGGGCAGCCATGAATCCGGTCTCCAGCATGGCCGATGCTTTTGATCGGTAATTTCCGGAAGGTGTCGGCATGCAGGGGATTCCCGTTTGGGCCGGCGCAAGCCGGAGTGGCGACAAAATATTTTCAGTTATGAAAATGCATGTCAAAACCCCAGGGAATCGAAACACAGGTTGAGTCTTCTGGTTAAGTCTGCGACAACCTCAACACCCAGCTTGTTGAAAACCTCAGGGCGCAGGTTACTCTCCATTTTGTCTTTCAGGCCGAATGCATCGGGGTCCAGCGCTTTGACATTATCCAGACTGGCGGGCACACCGCCTTCAGCGATTACCTCCCCCTGTTTGCCGGTAATTGCAACATTCAGGTTTGCGCGAACCGTCAGCCTCTGGCTGGCATCCATGGGGTTATTTTTAAACAACACATTGATGCCTTCACGCAGATTATTGTCCGGATCCTCGGCGGCGCGCACAACAAATATTGCATCAAGGTTGTTTTTGCGTGCCAGATCGGCAAACGCATCCTTGGCAGCCGTGGCGCCGAAACCCAGCGGCGATCCCGCTATAGCCAGTAGGGCGGCTTGATCATACCGAACGCTTTTGACTGCCCAACCCGGGTGGGACTTTACGATTCTTGCCCGTGCCGCGGAAAGGATGGCGCTGGCGACCCTGCCATTCATGTCAAACACCGTGTGCTGGTTAAAAAATGAGATTGTCCCGATCTTGTCGAAATTCACGCTTTCCGGCACCAGCGAAATAACGGCGACATTCTTTATTTCATTTTGCCTCTCTTCCGTCAGATGCTGCGGTATGGAGGAGCATCCTGGGAGCATAATAGCGAGTATCAGCAGTATGCGGGACATGGGCCGGTCCTGGGTTCAAAGAATTGTTTATGGTAACCCAACGCGGTGCTTTGCGTTGCATCATCACACTGCCATATTCCGGAAAAAACACCCGCTTGTACAGTTGCAACGCTGCGTTCCGGATACCTGTTTGTGGAAGGCCATGGCCAAAACGGATACAATCTGCCCATCGCCATCCTGACGCCGCATCATTAATTGCGGTCGCGCTCGTTCAAGCATCTAACCGGGGGTGCCCATGAAAAAAGTCTTGGTTTTATTCGCCGAAGGCAGCGAGGAACTGGAAGCGGTCACGATCGTGAATATTTTGCGCCGTGCCGGGGTTTCCGTCACTTTGGCCGGCCTGGAAAGCGGCGCGTTGCGGGGCAGCCGCAACGTGATGCTGATGCCTGATAGCACGCTGGAAGATGTGCTCGATGACGATTTCGACATGGTAGTCCTGCCGGGCGGCCAGCCCGGCACCGACAATCTGAAAGCCGACATACGAGTATCAAGTCTGGTGCAACGCATGTCACAACAGCAAAAATTTGTCGCCGCGATTTGCGCGGCGCCTGCGGTGCTTGCCCGGGCCGGATTGCTGGACGGCAAGCAAGCCACAGGCTTTCCCGGCACGCTCGATCAATTCCCGAAGGTGCAACAACAGCACGCGGCCGTCGTCGAGGACGGCCGGCTCATCACCTCGCGCGGCCCGGGAACAGCAATGGATTTCGCGCTGACCCTGGCGGAACGGCTGGTTGGCTCCGCCAAACGACAGGAAGTGGAAGCGGGCTTGCAGCGCTGAGGCTCAGGCTCGCAATGCCAGCAACCTGCCTCGCAGCAACTATGGCAGGGCACCCGCCAGACTGGCTCGAAAAGGACGCGCAACCGGATGCCGGGAAACGGGAGCCTCAGCGCAAACTCATCACCGGCCATCCGGATTTTTCGGCGTGCGCGCGCAGCGTTGCATCCGGATTCACCGCGACGGGATTGTTCACTTTGCCCAACAGCGGCAGATCATTCAATGAATCGCTGTAAAACGTGGTTTTGTCAAAGCTGTCCAGGCTCCAGCCGCGTTGCCCAAGCCAGCTTTCCAGACGGACAATCTTCCCTTCGCGGAAACACGGAATGCCGGCGACGCGTCAGGTGAACTCGCCATCCCTCTGCTCCGGTTCGGTGGCGATCAAATTTTCTACGCCGAACGCGCGCGCGATCGGCGCGGTGACAAAACTGTTGGTCGCCGTGATGATGACGCACACATCATCCGCGGCACGATGGCGGTTGACCAGGTCGCGCGCAGCCTGCGTGATCATTCCCAGCGCCTTCTCGCGCATGAACCGGCCATGCCATTCATCCAGTGTTTTTCGGGCATGGCGCGACAAAGGCTTCAACTGGAAATCCAGAAACTCCCCGATATCCAGGGTCCCGGCCTTGTAATGTTCATAGAAGGCGAGATTCGTGGCTTCGAACAGTTCCCGGTCGAGTACGCCGATACGGATCAGGAATTGTGACCATTCGAAATCGCTGTCGCCGTCAAGCAGGGTGTTATCCAGATAGAACAATGCCAGGTTCATTTGAACTCCCGCTGTAATATTTCCTTGAGCAGCGGCACGGAAGGCGCGCGATGCAAACTCAGCGAACGGGCATCCAGCGCGTCAAGCACCGCCAGCAAACTCGGCAGATCGCGCCTGCCGTGACGCAGCAAATACTGGGTGACTTCGTGTGACAGGAAGTAACCTTTTGCCCGCGCATGCTGCAACAGGGCAAACGCTTTCTCATCGTCGCTCAGGCCATGGACCTGATACACCAGACCCCATCCCAGGCGAGTGCGCAGATCATCGCGCAACCCGAGATGCAATACGGATTCCCTGCCGCTGACCAGCAGCATGCCGCCGCTTTCGCGCATCTGATTGTAGAGATTGAACAGCCCGATTTGCGCCGCATCATCAAGCCTCTCCACATCATCCAGTGCCACAACCGCGGCGCTTTCAGGAACCACGCCCCGGGCATAAAGCGCGTTTTGTCCCATGCCGATGGCGGCATGCACGCAGGCCTGCAGCAGATGGCTTTTGCCGCTCCCGGTCTCGCCCCACACATAGAAACAGCGCTCATTGCCGCCGCCGGCCAGGCTGTGGCGCAGCGCCGACAGCAATTCCATGTTGCGCCCCGCCACGAAACTGTCCAGGGTCGGATGGCTTGCGGGGGCGATATCGAGCAGCAGCTGGCTCATGGTTTGCGGTACATGGTGCTGGAAAGATACCACGCCTTGCCGTAACGCAGCGCAACCAGAAAGATCGCGGACAGCGGCAATGCCAGTAGCAGACCGAAAAAACCGAACAGCTGCCCGAAGGCGAGCAGTGCGAAAATCACCGCCAGCGGGTGCAGGCCGATCCGTTCGCCGACCAGCCTGGGAGTAACGACCATCCCCTCGATCAGTTGTCCGGCGCCGAATACCGCCCAGACCAGCACCACGCTGCCGAATTCGGTGAACTGCATCATTGCCGCCAGCGTGGCCAGAATCAGGCCGGTGATCATGCCCAGATAAGGCACGAACACCAGCATGCCGGCAATGATGCCGATAGGCAGCGCGAACTCCAGGCCGGCCAGCCACAGCACCAGCACGTAATAAGCGCTCATCAGCAGCATGACGGATATCTGCCCGCGCAGGAATTCCGCCATGACCCGATCCACCTCGGCGACGACTTCCCGGGTACTGGCGTGGAGATGGCGCGGCACCAGTTCATCCAGGCGTGCCAGGCTGTGGTTCCAGTCACGCAGCAGATAGAACATCGCCACCGGGAACAGCAGCAGGTCCAGCAACACGCCTATGATCGTACCGCCGCTGCTGCCCAGCCAGGGCAGCAGTTTTTCAAGAATTCCGCCCGCACTCTGCCAGTGACTTAAAAAAATATCTTTTACCGCCCCGCTATCCCATTGCAGGTCCGCCCCAACCCATTTTTGCAACACCGGCAAAAGATGGATGCGTCCGGCCTCGATCCAGTCCGGCAGACGCGCCACGAATTGCCTGATTTCCTTTTCCAGCAGCGGCAACACAATCAATAACAATAATGCGAACAGCAGCATCAATCCGGTCATCACCAGCACCACCGCCGCTGTGCGGGGCAGTTTCCAGGCAGCCAGCCGTTGCACCAGCGGATTGCAGATGTAAGCAACTATGCCAGCGGCGACGAAGGGTGTAAGAATCGGGCTGAGCAGGTAAACCAGCAATGCGGCCACCACAGCGAAAGACAGCCATTGCAAGGCGGCGAAGCGGGATAAGGTCATTTGGGGTAAAATTCGCGGAAAATCGTGCGGCACTTTATCCTGTAGAAAGCGAAAACTCAACTTGAACAACTCAACTGGCACTCCTTCCTCCGTCAACGGCGGCGGCCTGACTTACCGCGACGCGGGCGTGGACATAGACGCCGGTGACCGGCTCGTCGAAAACATCAAACCGTTTGCCAAACGCACGATGCGCCCGGAGGTGCTCGGCGGCATCGGCGGCTTCGGCGCGCTGGTGGAAATTTCCAAAAAATATCGCGAACCCGTGCTGGTGTCGGGAACCGACGGCGTAGGCACCAAACTCAGGCTCGCCTTCGAGCTGAACCGCCACGACACGGTGGGCATAGACCTGGTCGGCATGAGCGTCAACGACATCCTGGTGCAGGGCGCGGAACCGCTGTTCTTCCTCGATTACTTCGCCTGCGGCAAGCTCGACGTGGATGCCGCCACCGAAGTCATCAAGGGCATCGCGTTCGGCTGCGAACAGGCCGGCTGCGCGCTGATCGGCGGCGAAACCGCCGAGATGCCCGGCATGTATCCGGCGGGAGAATACGACCTCGCGGGTTTCGCGGTCGGCGTCGTGGAAAAATCCGACATCATCAGCGGCGCCGGCATCAGGGCCGGCGATGCCGTGATCGGGCTCGCCTCGAACGGCGCGCACTCGAACGGCTATTCGCTGGTGCGCAAGATCATCAGCACCCGCAAAGCCGATCTCGGCCAGAAACTCGGCGGAATACCGCTGGCCGACCTGATCATGGCGCCGACGCGCATCTACGTGAAGCCACTGCTGGCGCTGATGAAATCGCTGACGGTGAAAGGCATGGCGCACATCACCGGCGGCGGACTGCTGGAGAACGTGCCGCGAGTGCTGCCTGAGAATGTCGTCGCGCAACTGGACGGCAGGGCATGGCACACGCCGGCGCTGTTCGACTGGCTGCGCGAGATGGGCAACGTGGCGCCGCAGGAAATGTACCGCACCTTCAACTGCGGCATCGGGATGGTGGTCGTGGTTGACCGGAAAGATGCGGCTGCCGCAGTGGCGCAACTCAATGCCGCGGGCGAGCGCGCCACCATCATCGGCACGATACGCGCGCGCCAGGGCAGCGAGGCCCGGACGCAAGTCAGCTGACCGAATAAAGACAATTCTTAACCACGGAATACACGAAAAAAACCATGGGCCGCTCCAGGCATTGAGTTCACCGATCGGGCGACCGCCAAAAGTTGGCGGCATCATCCGATTCCGTGTGGTTCGCGCATTCCGTGGCCAATATCCGGCGCAGGCTCTTCACAAATGAAAAATATCGTCATCCTGATCTCCGGCCGGGGCAGCAACATGCAAGCCCTGCTGGAAGCAACACTGCCCTGCCGCATCGCTGCGGTGATCAGCAATCGCGCGGATGCCGAAGGCCTGAACATTGCCAAAACACACGGCATCCCTGTCACCGTCATCGAACACCGCGACTATCCGGATCGCGACAGCTTCGATGCCGCGCTGGCAAGGGCCATAGATTCCTTCACTCCGGATATCGTTGCACTGGCTGGATTCATGCGCATTCTGGGCGCGGATTTCGTGTCCCGGTATCACGGCAGAATGATCAACATCCATCCGTCATTGTTACCGGCCTACGGCGGCCTGGACACCCACGCCCGCGCATTGCAGGACGGGGTGAAGATACACGGCTGCACGGTGCATTTCGTCACCAGCGACCTCGACCACGGGCCTATCATCATTCAGGCCGCGGTACCGGTGTTGCGCGACGATACCGAGCAAACCCTGGCAGCACGCGTGCTGCGCGAAGAGCATCGCATCTACGCCCAGGCCATACGCTGGCTATGCAAAGACAGGGTTGTATTTAACGGGAAGGGACATGCCGTATTGCTCCATCGCAAGCAGTCCGGCCACACGCTGGTTTCACCCGGCCTGGAATAAGGACTATGACTGAAAACGCAAAACACAAAACAGCGGGGTTGGCGCGGCTATGCCGGGTCCTGATTCTGTCCCTTGCCATTTGCCCGCTGTCTTCTGTCTGGGCCGCTGCGCCGAGCAGGGTTTCGGCCAATTACGATATCTACAAAGGCGGCTTGAAAATCGGCCAGATTGCCGAGACCTTTACCCGCGACAAGGACAGATATGCGCTGACCAGCACCACTCGCGCGGTAGGGTTGCTGGCGGTATTCCAGCCGGGAAGAATCATCATCACCAGCAACGGCCTGATAAATCCACGCGGCCTGCAGCCGCTGCATTTCCTTGACCGGCGTGAAAGCGATGCGGGCAAGGAACGCCGTGCCGATTTCGACTGGAACACCAGGCGGCTGACCCTGACCGAGCATGGACAGAAGCGCGTATTGGCGCTGCCGGATGGCACCCAGGATAGACTGAGCGCGATGTATCAATTCATGTTCCTGTCCCTGGCAAACAGCGACGCCTTGAACTTCAACATGACCAACGGCAGCAAATTGGACCTGTACAACTACCGCATCACCCCCGGCCAGAGTGTGACCGTCCCGCTCGGCACGTTCAGGGCCCTGTACGTCGCCAGCGTGCCTGAAGCGGGCGTTAACCGCACTGAAATCTGGCTGGCCGAGGATCATGCCGGCTTTCCCTGCAAGATGGTCATCACCGACCCCGATGGAGGCAAGCTTTCGCAGGAACTGACCGGGTTCGATTACGTGCCGTGATTGCAGCCCTGAACAGCCCCGTCCGGCGCATCACCCTGGCCATTGCACTCTCGGTGCTGATACACGCCGCCATCCTGTGGTTGCCCGATATCCAGTTCCCGCGCACCAGAATCGAGTTGCCGCCGCTTTCCGTCAGGATCGAACCTGTGCCCCAAACCAGGATTGCGGATACACCGAAGCCTGCGAAGGCTGAACCTGCGACCCCCTTAACCAAACCCGGCAACAACCCGGAAACCGGACGTGCAAACCGCGCAATGGCCAGGTTGAGCAAGGCAGAGGAGAGCATCGCGGCCCGCCCGTTTCCCAGACACCTGCAACTCACTTTTATCGTTTACCGGGGCGGTGAAGGTTCAAGGATCGGTGAAATCCACCAGCAGCTGGATATTTCCGGGAACCGCTACACCCTCAAGTCAGAACGCGAAACTGCCGGATTGAGCAGCTTGCGGAACAGTGACCGGATTACCCAGACCAGTTCCGGCAAGATCGGTGAACACGGATTGCAGCCGGATACCTACGAGGAAGAAAAAATCACCCGGGACGGCAAGCAGGGTGTGCAAGCCACGTTCGACTGGGTTGCGCAGAAACTGCGGCTCCAGGACGGAGGCGAAATCCCGCTGCCCCGGGATACCCAGGACATACTCAGCTTCATCTATCAGATCTCGCAACTCCCCATGCATGGCGAGTATTTTGCAATACCTGTCAGCGATGGCGCGCAGCTGCTGCAATATCAGATCGAAATCGGCACAAGGGCGGAACTCGCCACCCCGCTGGGCAAGTTGCCCGTTTTGCATCTGCGCGAAATGCATGAGTCAGGAGCAGCCCATTTCGAAATCTGGCTGGGACTGCAATACCGTATGTTGCCGGTAAAATTTCGACTGGTCGACAGTTCTGACAAGGTGGCTGAGGAATTTGTGATTTCAGGCATACGCGCCAGTGATAAATAATGCCGGGAAGGGAAACCCTGTCGGCGTCTGCTAAACTGCGCGCCTGAATTTGTATAATTACCCCATCCATGCTTATCACCGAATACCGCTTAGACCTCGTCATCCAGGCACTGCGCACCGTTCTGCCGCTGGCTCATCCGGCCGATACCACACTGCGCTATTTCTTCAAGGACGAGCGCATCGGCTCCAATGAACGCGAACTGGTCGCCGAGACCGTGTTTGGCGTGCTGCGCCACCGGCTGCTGCTGGAACATGCCTGCGCGGGCAACTCATCCGGAGACACGCCATCGGCCACGCCACGCCGGATGGCGCTAGCCCACATGACCAGGTTCGGCGGCTACAACCTGCGCGAACTCGAACCGGTGCTTAAACCCGGTGAAAAGGACTGGCTCGCCACCGTGAAGGGCGTAAAGCCCGAAGGCCTGTCCCTGTCGATACAGGCCGAATTGCCCGAATGGCTGGTGGAAAAAATGCGCGCATCCTATACGGATGAAGACATACTCGCGATAGGAAAATCCATGCAACAGGGAGCGCCGCTGGATATCAGGGTCAACACCCTGCTCGCCAGGCGCGACGAAGTGCTGCAGCAGCTGCACGAAAAAAATATCGCGGCTTCCGCCACGCCCTATTCCCCGGTCGGCATCCGCCTGAAGGAAAAGATCCCGCTCAATCGGGATGCGCTGTTCACCGAAGGCAAGATAGAAGTCCAGGACGAGGGCAGCCAGCTGCTCGGTTTTCTGCTCGCGCCAAAACGCAACGACATGGTGGTTGATTTCTGCGCGGGCGCGGGCGGCAAGACACTGATGCTTTCCGCGATGATGAATTCGCAAGGACGTTTATATGCGATGGACGTTTCGGAAAAGCGCCTCGCCAATCTCAAACCGCGCCTGAAGCGCTCCGGTGCCAGCAACATCCAGCCCATGCTGATCGCACATGAGAACGACCTCAAGGTAAAACGGCTGGCCGGCAAGATCGACCGCGTGCTGGTGGATGCGCCCTGCAGCGGGCTGGGCACGCTGCGGCGCAGCCCGGATCTGAAGTTCCGCCAGTCTCCCGAGAGCATCGAGGCATACACCGTGCTGCAGGCTGCCATCCTCGCCTCTGCCAGCCGACTGCTGAAAAAAGGCGGGCGTCTGGTGTACGCGACTTGCAGCTTCCTGCCGGAAGAAAACCAGCAAATCGTGCGCAGCTTCCTTTCCGCCCATCCCGATTTCGTGCTGCGCCCTGCCGGGGAAATATTGCAGCAGCAAAAGATAGCGGTGGAAGCGCTTGATTATCTTGAATTGCGCCCCCATTTGCACAATACGGACGGGTTCTTCGCCGCGGTACTGGAACGAATTTAGTTACCCGCCGCAAGCACGCTCCTGTAAAATGTCCGTACTTTTACAAAGTTGATAAATTGCAGCCAATCGTTGCAATTCGGAGGTCGCATGTTTTCAGGCTTACTTGATTTACCATGGTGGGGTTATGTGCTGTCCGCACTGGCGCTCACCCACGTAACCATTGCTTCGGTGACAATTTTTCTGCACCGCCACCAGTCTCACCACGCCCTGGATCTGCACCCTGTCGCCAGCCATTTCTTCCGTTTCTGGCTGTGGCTGACCACCGGCACGGTGACCAGGGAATGGGCCTCCGTGCATCGCAAACATCACGCCAAATGCGAGACCCGGGATGATCCGCACAGCCCGCAAATTCTGGGGATAAAAAAGGTGCTGCTGGAAGGTGCCGAGCTTTATCGCAAGGAAGCCATAAACCGGGAAACACTGGAAAAATATGGGCGCGGCACGCCGGATGACTGGCTGGAGCGCAACATCTATTCCAGGCACACCATACTGGGCATCATGCTGATGCTGGCCATCGACGTGTTGCTGTTCGGGCCTATCGGTATCACCATCTGGGCAGTGCAGATGATCTGGATACCGGTGACGGCGGCGGGAATTATCAACGGTGCCGGACACTACTGGGGATATCGCAACTTCCAGCCTGCCGACGCATCCACCAACATCATTCCGTGGGGAATCCTGATCGGCGGAGAAGAACTGCACAACAACCACCACGCCCATATCGGCTCCGCAAAACTCTCCAGCAAATGGTATGAATTCGACATAGGCTGGCTGTACATCCGCAGCATGGCTGCACTGGGATTGGCCAAAATCAGAAGGGTTGCGCCCAAAGTACGCCTGAATACCAGCAAAACGGTATGTGATATCGATACGCTGCATGCGGTGATGGCCCACCGTTACGAAGTGATGGCCAGATATGCGAAATCCCTGAAAAAAACCTATCGCGAGGAAATTGCACAACTCAAAATGCGTATGCCCGGCCTGGCGAAAGTTGATCTCAAGCGTGTCAAGCACTGGCTGCATGCTGACGCCACCGTTCTCAGCGAGCAGGAAAGACTGAAACTGGGCCTGGTCATACAGACCAGCACCCGGTTGAACATTGCCTATACCCTGCGCCAGGAACTGTTCGCGATCTGGCAGCGTTCCGCCTCGACCAAGGAACAGATGGTAAATGATCTGGAGGCATGGTGCCGTCGCGCGGAAACCAGCGGCATCGCCGCGCTGCAACAGTTTTCCATGCGTTTGCGTTATTACGCCTGAACCCCGGGATTGGCTGTGTGCGGCAAAAAAGCCCGTTGTGCAAACAACGGGCTTTTTCTATTGTGCGAAGCGGGTATGGCAATCGTCAACCCGATCTGTTTCCGCATCAGGCCAATTCGATCAGACACCATCATTTGCTTTGCAGATACCCGATGATCGCATCATGCTCCGCCGCACTCGGGATCCGCTTGTGGGCTGCTTCCATATGGCCCTCCATGCGCGACACCACATAAGGCCACGCAGCGGGCGGATACTGGTCACCACTCGGCAGATCGTGGCACTGCGAGCAGAAGGTCTTTGCCGTCTGGTAACCTGGCCTGGCTTGCGCCTGCGCATCGCGCGCAGCCGCACTTTGCTTGTCGCAACCGGCAAAAAACAGGACAGGGAACAACAATAAAATCGACACCCTCATTCGCAATTCCTTTTGACGGTATTTTCCAACATCTGGAATTGTAGCAGTGGCGCCCGCATCCCAAGCAAAAGTGCCAAGTTTGCGAAAATTATTCCTGGCCTCTTCAGGCTACCGTTTTCTAGCTTCCTGGGCTAAACTGACCAGGGTATTTCCCTGCCGGCGCACACTGAGCAAGGGCATGAAAATCTGCAATACCGGCACGGCAGACAACCGCAGCAGGGAGAAAATATTTCAGCCTGGAGATACTTGTACCGAACCCGGCATATAATTTTCTGGAGTAGAACGCATCGTGGAAAAAAAACTCACTATCATTATTTCGGTTTCCATCTTTATTCTGGTCGTTTTGCTGGCCGGCATTTCCAGCGACTGGGGCATAGCCCTGCTGATGCGGTTGTTCAAATAGGTTGCCGATTCAACGATGGCACATGCTGATGAAATCATTATTGATCCGCTGCTCACACGGCAATTTCTCTGCAAATTTTCAGGCTCACTGATTCGGGAAGAATGGCCTTGTTGGCTTGTGCACGACAGATCGAGACTTGTTCGAGCTAACAAGTCCCGCTTTCAGAAGTCAATCGGGCTAATTTGCCAAGCGTTGAATGCCGGCCAATTTGGTTATAAGGGCGTTACTTACCAACTATGGATAAAAAGCTAAAGATCAGGATATCTTATGGCACAAACACGGCCATGGGGCCAGGCAAAGCTGAGTTACTGGAAACCATACAGGAATGCGGCTCCATTTCAAAGGCCGCAAAAAAGATGGGAATGTCCTATCGCCGCGCCTGGGAGTTGGTGAATGTAATGAATCAATGCTTTAAATACCCCCTGGTTATTACTGCGCAGGGAGGCACTCATGGCGGCGGCGCGGAAGTAAGCGAGCTGGGGATTGCAGTTTTGCAGAATTACCGAAAAATGGAAGCCAAAGTGGCCCGGTTTGCCGGCAAAGAGCTCTCCCAGATTTTTTCCAATTTATCCGGAATATAAACGCACCACCCATTTAATTTATCAGCACCCCTAAAAAGTAACACGCATAGTGGCCAGCATGGCATGGTTCAGGTTGACATTCTGTGTTCCCTGAACAGTTTGATACCCCACGCCTACTATAGCCTTGACGCGATTCTCGATCTCAAACCTGCCAACAGTGGCTCCGTAGGTGACGGTCATTTGATTTTTGCCGGCCAGTCCCCCGTCATACCAATGCGTATAGCTGGTCTCGATTTCCGGCCAGAACTTGCCCATGTGCCCCTGCAGCGTTGCATTCCAGGCAAGAGGTCTTCCGAGGGTGGTTGTGCCACCGGATGGCAAGGATATCCCCAGTGTGCTCTGAACATCGACCCCGGACTCTCGATCGCCCCACCCTTTGCCTGCAGCGATGGTGGGAGTGAAAACGGTGTGATTGTTGGTAAATGCATTGCCCCCTGTTTGCAGACTCGTCCCGAGAAAAGCCGTAACGATATAATTTCCATGCTCCTCATTCGCCGCAAGCAATCGATATTTCAGCAGTAAATTCTCATCGGCCAAGCCTGCGGCACCGGGTTTGTTTGGGATGTTTTTTTCTAGATAGGCTGGCACGCCCACAATGATTTCGGTATTTTGACTAGGGATGAATTCAATCCCTTTCCCGCCGCCATAGTTGTCTAGCGTCACTCCTTTGGGCTGGTCTGAATGGCTATAGTCGAATCTGTATTCCTGCTCCAGCCTCGGGGTTACTGTCACCAAGGGTGTCATCCAATGCGGCTGCGCTTCCTGGGTGCTGCTGACATTGGCCAGCCAATTCGTAAAAAATGACGCATCTTCGGCAAACGCCGGCCAGGCAATCAGGCTGGAGGCCATTATCATCAACGCGGAAAATATTTTATCGGGTTTGGTCATTTTGATTATCTTTACTCAATAGTGTTAACGTTATTCCCGTACGGGAATAACGTTAACACTACCCAATAAACTCAAAAAAAGCAAAGTTCCCTCCACATCTGCCCTGTCCGCGATTTTAAAAAAACTTGACAGATAATTGCGCTTCGATTTATTTTACCATTTGGTTAAATAACTAATGGTTGCATAACAATGCCCCCGGACCACCTTACCATCACCTTTGCCGCACTCGCCGATCCGACCCGCCGCGCGATCCTTGCACGACTCGCCTCGGGCGAAACTTCCGTCACCGAGCTTGCCGCTCCATTCGAAATGACCGCGCCCGCAATCACCAAGCACCTCAAGGTGCTGGAGCGCGCCGGCCTGATCACGCGCAGCCGCCAGGCGCAGTGGCGCCCGTGCCAGCTCAATGCGGCGCCGCTGCACCAGGCCGCCGATTTCATCGAGCAATACCGCCAGTTCTGGGAGCAGAGTTTCGACCGGCTGGATGCCTATCTGAAGACCATGCAAACCCCGCCGCAAAAACCCGAAATCGCGATGAAGATTTCACCGAAACAAAAGGAGAAGAAAAATGGACGCAAAAAATCTTGATCTTTCTGCCCAGCAGGATTTTGTCATTTCACGCATCTTCGATGCGCCGCGTGAAAAAGTATGGCGCGCATGGACAGACCGCGAAGAACTGATGAAATGGTTTGGGCCTAAAGGTAGCTCCATCCCGCATGCCAAGCTCGACTTGCGTCCGGGCGGTATCTTTCATTACGCGATGCGCACACAGGATGGACACGAACTGTGGGGGAAATGGGTATTCCGCGAGATCATCGCGCCTGTAAAACTGGTAGTGATCTCATCGTTCTCCGATGCGCAAGGCGGCATCACGCGGCATCCCATGTCCGCAAACTGGCCTTTGGAAACACTTTCCACGACCACCTTTGAGGAACAGGACGGCAAAACGAAACTCACGATACGCTGGGCTTCCTGGAATGCAACCGATTCGGAACGCGAGACTTTTGCCGGGGCGCGTAGCAGTATGCAACAAGGATGGGGCGGCACGTTCGAGCAACTGGCCGCGTACTTGGCGAAATCATGAAAGAGAGATGTTCATGAGCAGATTAAATGCTGAAACAGCAAGCACCGCCGACCGCGAGATCGTGATTTCGCGCGTGTTCGATGCGCCGCGCGAGCTGGTGTGGGAAGCGTGGACCAAACCGGAACATGTGGCACATTGGTGGGGGCCGGACGGCTTCACGACCACCATCGAAAAGATGGACGTGAGAGTGGGCGGCGTGTGGAAGCACGTCATGCACGGACCGGATGGCACGGACTATCCCAACAAGAGCATATTTACCGCAGTCATCAAACCGGAGCGCATTGAGTTTTCGCACGGCGGCGGCAGAAAGGGCGACCCCGCCGCGCAGTTTGATGCAACGTGGACCTTTGAGGCTGTGGGCGCGCAGACCAAAGTGACAATATACATGCTGTTCCCTACCGCCGCAGATCGCGACCGTGTTGTGAATGAATACGGCGCCATCGAAGGCGGAAAGCAAACGCTGGCACGTCTGGCAAATTACCTGACAAAAATATGAAAGGGGAAATCAAAATGAGAAAGATCGTTTCGTTCGTGCACGTGTCATTGGATGGTTTTGTCGCATCGACCGATGAGGGCATGGCCAGCCTTGGCTGGATAAGCATTACCGAAGATTTGTTTGATTATGTTGAACAGCGCATCGGCACAACCGACTCCGCGTTATATGGCCGGGTGACCTACCAGATGATGGAAAGTTACTGGCCCACTGCGGCTGACCAGCCCAACGCAACCAAGCACGACATCGAACACTCCCGCTGGTACAAGCAGGCAACCAAGATCGTATTGTCGAGGACGATGCAGGGAAAAAATCTGCCTCATACAAAAATCATAAGCAGCGATCTGGCGGATGAGATCACCAGACTGAAACAAGGCGCCGGCAGCGATATCCTGATGTTCGGCAGCCCGACCGCGACCCATGCACTGATGGCGGGGAACCTCATCGATGAATACTGGCTGTTCGTCAACCCGATCCTGCTGGGGCAAGGCGTGCCCTTATTCAAAGGCATCAAGAACCGGACCGCACTCAAACTCGTTGCGAGCAAGGTCTTCCCATCCGGGGTGGTCTGCCTGCAATACGAATTGCAACGATGATTTTCCGATGAGTCGCTGATCCGGCACATCGAATCGAACAGGACGCTCATGGGCAACGATAAAATGACCAGGGATAGAAAACGCTGGCTGGCGCTGATGGTGCTGTGCCTCGGCGTGCTGATGATCGTGCTCGACACCACCATCGTGAATGTCGCGCTGCCATCGATCCGCGCCGATCTGGGTTTCAGCGAGTCCTCGCTGGTCTGGGTGGTCAATGCCTACATGGTCACGTTCGGCGGATTCCTGCTGCTCGGCGGCCGGCTGGGCGATCTGTATGGGCATCGCAAACTGTTCCTGGTCGGCATCACGCTGTTTACGTTCGCATCGGCGGCCTGCGGAATGGCCAACACGCAAACGCTGCTGATTGCCGCGAGGGCGATACAAGGCCTGGGTGGCGCGGTGGTCTCGGCGGTTTCGCTGTCGCTGATCATGAATCTGTTCACCGAGCCCGGCGAGCGGGCCAGGGCGATGGGTGTCTATGGCTTCGTGTGTGCAGGCGGCGGCAGCATAGGCGTGCTGCTGGGCGGCCTGCTGACCAATGCGCTGAGCTGGCACTGGATATTCCTGGTCAACCTGCCCATCGGTGTCGCGGTCTATGCGTTGTGCGTTTCCCTATTGGCCAATGACCGCGGTCATGCCCATGGCGAGAGTCTCGATGTTGCCGGGGCAGTGACGATAACGACGGCGTTGATGCTTGCCGTATATTCGATCGTGAACGGCAACGAGGCCGGCTGGATCTCGATGCTGACCCTCGGCCAGCTTGCCGCAGCGGTGGCACTGCTTGCGGTCTTTCTCGGCATCGAGGCGCGCATGCGCGACCCGCTGATGCCGCTGAGCCTGTTCAAGTTGCGCAATGTCGCCATTTCCAATGTCGTCGGCATGCTGTGGGCCGCGGCGATGTTTGCCTGGTTCTTCATCTCCGCACTGTACATGCAGCTCGTGCTCCACTACAGCCCGCTACAGGTCGGCCTGGCCTTCCTGCCCGCCAACCTGATCATGGCCGCATTCTCGCTGGGACTCTCCGCCAGGATCGTCATGCGCTTCGGCATCAAGCTTCCGCTCGCGACCGGGCTGCTGTTCGCGGCGGCCGGGCTCACACTGTTCGCGCTCGCACCGGTACAGGGTAATTTTGTCATGCACGTGCTCCCCGGCATGCTACTGCTCGGCATAGGCGCAGGCATGGCGCTCAACCCGGTGCTGCTCGCGGCAATGAGCGATGTGACACAAGGCAAATCCGGACTCGCGTCGGGCATAGTCAACACCTCGTTCATGATGGGCGGTGCGCTTGGGCTCGCCGTGCTCGCCAGCGTGGCCGCCGCCCGTACGGAGAACCTGCTCGGTGCGGGTATTGCCTCGTCCGCCGCGCTTACCGGTGGCTACCATCTTGCTTTCCTGATTGGCGCCATATTCGCGGCCTCGGCTGCCCTGCTCGGCGCCGTGCTGTTGCGCACCCAATTACCGGCGGCCAAGCAGGCAGAGCAGCAATCTCCGGCAATCACCGAGGCGGCATAAGGAGCAAACATCATGCAAAAAATCACTCCATTTTTATGGTTCGACAAGAAAGCCGGTGAAGCTGGCGCGGTTCCGGTTGACCTCCGCGTTTCAAGGAGCGGCTTGCAACGGGCCTGACACTATCACCGCATCGGAGCCTTCTTCAGCTCTCCTCCCTCGATCTACCGGGCACCGTTGTCTTGTTCGGCAGCTCGGCTTCATCAATGCCAAATTCAAGCCAGTCATCTCCAAACAACTCAACGGGATGTTGCGCGCGGTCTGAACCATTCCCGCAGCACATGGAATCAGCCGGACAGTATTTATCGCAACCCCAGCAAATCCGCTCCGGGTGTGCGGGATGTATTGGGAACTTTTTAGCCATGTCGCAATATTATAGTGACACCTGTAGATTTATCGCCTGTTGTTCTGTTAATCATGATTTCGGCCCCAATGACTGTTTTCCGGGAATCCTGAACTTTCCTTGCAGGCTCAACAGTTCATCGCGATGCAAACCGGCAATCTTTTTTACCAGTCTGTCTCCCTCCGGCGTCAGATATATCTGCACCTCGCGCTTGTCGGCCGTCCCGCGCTGCCGGTATATCAAACCCAGTTTTTCGCAACGCGAAGCCAGCGACACGACGCCGTTATGCGGGGTTTGCAATCGTTCGGCTAGTTCACCGATCGTCGCCCACTCGCGATCCTTGTATCCTTTGACATGAAGCAGCAACAGATATTGCAGATTCGTTATCCCGAGTTTACGGGTAATGTCCTCACTGAACCGCACAAAACAGCGCAGCCGGTAACGGAAGTCGGAAAGGGTTCTGAATTCTTCCTTGTTAAGGATGTTTCTTGCCATGGCCATTCCATGTAAATTTATGTGCTCGTGAAGCAAACATCATGTTGCAATAATATCACGTTATGATATATTTGGCATATAGCATTACATGATTGTCCGCGTTCGCTTTTCAGTATTGAAAATTTCACAGATTTACCATGTTCATTGCGCCGATTTAATGAGGAGGAAATTATGAAACTACCCGACATTGATGACGAAGGCTATTTGGTTGACCCGTTAACCTGGACTGAAGAGATAGCCAGAGAGTTTGCCAGCCAGGAGAATATCCAGCTTACGCCAGATCATTGGGATGCGATTAACTTCATGCGAAAGTGGTATGACGAAAGTCAGGTCGCGCCGGATGTCCGCCATGTGACCAAGCATCTGGCAGAGCGACTGGGGCCCGAGTCGCGCAACATAATATTCGAGCTGTTTCCGTACGGCTATGTGAAACAGGCATGCAAGATTGCCGGCATGAAGCGCCCCAGGGGTTGGAGTACCGGTTAAGAGTGCCGGAGAGTGCGTGGCACGCCGAAAACCAGGGCGGCATTGCGGTGCAGCCTGAAGGCTTGAACTTTGTGTTGTTTTGCAATTAAAAACGACCGCCGCAGCGGTCGTTTTTTTGTCTACAGTTAAATTCTTATCTAGATCAGAAC
>DAICZN010000049.1 GCA_027311105.1 Gallionella sp. | reverse complement strand
AGGGGCTGCGCGCTTTTGCGCAGTCCCGCTTGAGCGAAGGGTTAGGCAGCGATCTCAAGATACTCAACGATGCTTGCCGGTTGTGGGATGGGCAAACCATCTTCGATAAGCCCCTCGATGTGGAATTCGATGGCCTCACGCATTTCACGCTCGGTTTCTTCGACGGTGAAGCCGGTAGCGACGCATCCAGGCAAGTCCGGGGCGTAGGCCGAATAATTGTTTTTTGTTTTTTCAACAACGATTGCGTAACGCATATGTTAGTCCTTTAACTGAGCCTGTTTAAGTATGCTATTCAACGTGCCGGGTGCTAAATCATCGCTTGGTTTTCCGGGTACGGTGACGCGACCACTCTTGACAGGATGCTTGAATTGCCGATGGCTACCTCGCGTTGTAGCGAGATACCAACCGTCTGCTTTTAACATTGCCAAGATTTCATTTACTTTCATGCGGCAAGGATAGCAGATTGCTTGGGTGCTGCCAAAAGCGCCTAACGTGGAGCTAAGGGGCGAAGCAAAAGCGCAGCTTTTGCGGAGTCCCGCTTGAGCGCAGGGTTAGACCTGGCTAGGAAAAAATGCTCAGTACAGCAGCGATTCAATAAAGCTTTCAGGCTACGGCAAACCAAAAACTCAAAACAACAATTAAAACGCTCAGGCTACTTCAAAACTAAAGACAGAAAACTGAACAATTACCGCAGGGCCCAACGAAAAGTAGACACCCTAAAGTGCACCTGCAAAGACACCCTCGAGGTGTATAATCTGGACCGCAACCTGCAATGCCCCGTTTTTAAAGGAGGTGAAATTATGGAACACCCTAATTTTTCCGATAAAAGCACCACGGCAAATCCCCCCAAATTGCTGGATCAAGTGCGTGACAAGCTGCGCGTTAAACACTACAGCATTCGCACTGAACAAACTTACGTGGACTGGATTAAACGCTATATTTTCTTTCACGGCAAGCGCCACCCGAAAGATATGGAGGCGGGCGATGTGGAATCTTTCCTCACCCATTTGGCGGTAGTTGGCAAGGTTTCCGCGTCCACGCAGAATCAAGCCAAGAGCGCGCTGCTGTTCCTTTACCGTGAGGTGCTGGAAATCAAGTTGCCATGGCTGGACAATGTCACGCAGGCCAAGGCACCCAAGCGTTTGCCCGTGGTGTTGACGGTGAGCGAGGTGCAGGCCGTGTTGTCGCGTTTGTCCGGCACGCATGCGCTGATCGCCTCGTTGTTGTACGGCGGCGGGATGCGCCTGATGGAGGCGGTGCGATTGCGGGTGAAGGATGTGGATTTTGCGCGTCACGAGATCATTGTGCGCGAGGGCAAGGGTTTCAAGGACCGGGTAACGATGTTGCCGGAGGCCGTGACCGCACCGCTCAAGGCGCATTTGGCCAGGGTGAAAGCCCTGCACGATGAAGACCTGGCGCAGGGTGGCGGCGAGGCGTATCTGCCTTTTGCGCTGGACAAAAAATATCCGAACGCCGGACGTGAATGGGGCTGGCAATATGTGTTCCCCTCGAAAAATTTATCAGTTGACCCGCGTTCCGGCAAGACGCGCCGCCATCATGTGGACGAGAAGGGCGTGCAACGCGCGGTGAAGCAGGCGGTGCGCGATGCGCTGCTGACCAAACCCGCCACGCCGCATACCTTGCGCCACTCGTTTGCGACGCATCTGCTGCAGGCCGGCTACGACATCAGGACAGTGCAGGAACTGCTCGGTCATTCGGACGTTTCCACGACGATGATTTACACTCACGTCCTGAACAAGGGCGGCAAGGGCGTGGTTAGCCCGCTGGACCGCTAGGGTGTTGGTTCGTTTGTAGGGGTGGGCCCTGCGTGTGTTGTTGGGGCTTCAGCCCCTTACAGCCACGGCGTACCTCTTGCGGGTGCTGCCCGCGATAATCATTGTGTTCGCTGGCATCATTCACTCCTGCCGGAATTATTGAGGTTTCCGTATTTGATGACAGTGACGCATCTTTCGGAATGCGGTAGGAAGAAATTAAAAAACTGGCACGTCTTCCGCAAAGGCTGAATTCAGAATGCCCTGTCATTGCGGGGTGGCGAAGCTGATAGCGCAGCGCGGCAGAGGCGAAGCCGACGTGGCAATCCAGATGGTTTAAACAAAATGCATCTTTTGTCTTGCTGGATTGCTTCACTTCGTTCGAATGACGGCAAGGGTGTCTTGTATTATGGAAATATCGATGGGTAACATATTTGGGCTGTTTGACTGATCGGGAGTGACTATGGGTTTGGGACCGGTGATGCTGGATGTGCAGGGAACGCAACTGACCGCGGAGGACGAGGCACGGCTGCGTCATCCGCTGGTCGGCGGGGTGATCCTGTTCGCGCGCAACTATCAGTCGCCCGGCCAGCTGGCCGAGCTCACCGCGGCGATCCATGCGCTGCGCAACCCGCCGCTGCTGATCGCGGTGGATCACGAGGGCGGCAGGGTGCAGCGCTTCCGCGAGGGCTTCGCGAAAATTCCCGCGATGCGCGAGCTTGGCAGGATATGGGACGCGCATCCGCAGCGCGCGCGCCATCTGGCGCAGCAGGCCGGTTATGTGCTGGCGGCGGAATTGCGCGCCTGCGGCGTGGACTTCAGCTTTACCCCGGTGCTGGACGTCGATCACGGCCAAAGCAGCGTGATCGGCGACCGCGCATTCCACAGCGATCCTCAGGCGATCGCCGAGCTGGCGCACAGCCTGTTGCTCGGACTCAGGCAGGGCGGCATGCACACGGTGGGCAAGCACTTCCCCGGCCATGGATTCGTGCGCGCCGATTCGCACCTGGACATTCCGGTGGACGAGCGCGAGTTCGTCGATATCGAGCTGTGCGACCTGGTTCCGTTCCGCCGGATGATGAACTACGGCCTCACCGCCGTGATGCCCGCCCATGTCATCTATCCGAAAGTGGACAGCCGGCCGGCCGGTTTTTCGCCGGTGTGGCTGAAAAACATTCTGCGCGGGAAACTGGGTTTCGAGGGCTGCATCTTCAGCGACGACCTGAGCATGGAGGGCGCCACCGTAGCGGGCGGCATCGTGCAGCGCGCCGAGGCCGCGCTGCATGCGGGCTGCGACATGGTGCTGGTATGCAACAAGCCGGAATCGGCGGACGAACTGCTGCGCGGCCTGGATTGGGAAATGCCCGCCGCAAGCCGCGCCCGTCTGGCCCAGATGCGCGGCAGGGCGCATCCGGAATCGCTGGCCAAGTTGCATGAGCAACAGCAATTTCATAAGGCGCTGGAAGAAGTCGCCGCGATCGGCATGAGCAACACGGAATTGCCGCTGGCCTGACTGGCCCGGCGCAGGTGCAGCCAAGACGAGCTTGCTTTCCTTGAATCCTTGGCCTGAAGAAGAGCCGCGCCAAGGAAGTGCCGAATAAGTCCCAACTATGGTTCGATACATTTTCCGTTCGTCCTGAGTGCCGCGCGTAGCGCGGTGTATCGAAGGTGCGAACGGAAAACACTCACCACGAACGGACTTACTCGGCGCTTTCCCAATTCAATTATTGATACTTCCATAATTCACGACACCCTTGCCGTCATTGCGAACGAAGTGAAGCAATCCAGCGGTTTGCTGTCCTGGATTGCCGCGCCGGCTACGCCCCTGCCGCGCTTCGCTCGCGGCTGAAGCCTTGTTGCAATGACGAGGTATCCTGGATTCCCCGAATTCGCGGGAATGACGTGCCAGTTTTTAATTTACCCTTACCGCATTCCGAAAGATGTGTCATTGTCATGAAATATGAAAACCCCAATAGAACACAGGCCTCAAACCGCTGGCGACAAGGGCGTTATCAGCGCACGCTCGGCGTGACTTCAAGACGGGCAGCAGGGACATGAAATGATGTGGATAAAGATGTGTGCCCGACCTTCCTTTCCGCTTGCCGCGATGGGGGCCGCCAAATGAAGCTGTTCAACTTGATCCTGTCCGCAGTGATCGTCATCGCATCGGCTGTTTTGTGCCAGCAAGTCATTTCCAATTCGATTTCGAACCAGGAAAACAAGAACGACTATGCCGAACTCAACAATGTCAAATACGGCCTTCTCAGTATCGATGAATGGAAGCGGCAAGTTACCGTAATCCTTGCCGATGAAATCAATAAGCTGTACTTGTCCAAGGCTAACGAGCGGGTGCTACGAAAACATATCGAAGTCCTGCTGAATAAAATCATAGACCAGGTCGACCGGAAAGTGAGGGAGGAGAACTCAAGCTCCATGGAGGGCAGGGTAGCCCAATCTTTTATAAATGTTTTTATCAATCTGGATGAAATAAAAAAAGGCATCCCCGAATATGCGGATGCGGTCATTCACGAGATGACAAAACCGAAATCAAGGCACCAGATAAAGTCCGTGCTTAAAAAGCAACTCGAAAAATATTCCGCCCGGACTTTTGATACACAGGATACAACCCGGCTGGGCAATATCCTTGCAAAGACGGGTTCCGGTGATATCGAAGCCGCGAGGATCAAGCTCGGTGAAGAAATCTCGGCCAGGCAGGACCTGATTGTCAAACAGGCGGCCCTGTTGATCCTGCTGTCGGTTATCCTTTTTTCCCTGTCGGGATTTAACAGGCAGCCGCTGTCGCCTTCCCGCTACATTTTTTTGATGCTGTCTCTGGCCATGCTGCTGCTGGCGGGCGTAACCACACCCACGATAGACATGGAAGCAACGATCTCGCAGATGAGTTTCATGCTGATGGGACATCCCATCCATTTTGAGAACCAGATATTGTATTTCCAGAGCAAAAGTATTCTGGATGTGTTCTGGATCATGGTTACCCACAAGGACCTGCAGATGAAATTGGTGGGGGTACTGCTGGTCACCTTCAGTATTGTTTTTCCCCTGTTGAAAATTGCCTCTTCGCTGGGATATTATTTCAATTATCGCCGCGCGGCGGAAAACCCTGTCATCAGGTTTTTTGTCCTGAAGTCCGGGAAGTGGTCGATGGCCGATGTCATGGTGGTTGCGATATTTATGGCCTATATCGGATTTAACGGGATCATTACCAACCAGCTCGGTCATTTAAGTTCGGCAGGCCAAGAACTGGTGGTCATGGCCACGAATGGCACTTCACTCCAGCCGGGATATTATTTGTTCCTGACATACACCCTGTTGGCGTTGTTTTTTACGGGATTCCTGACCAGGGATTCCAGTCCATGGGAGTGCAACAATTCATAGCATGACCGCAGGCAGCTTGAACGGGCGGATTAGGTGCGCGCCCCTGTTAACCGTGCTGTTTTGGCCCGGAAGAAGCCCGGTGAGAGTGTTGGGTTGGACCTGGGCGTGAGATAATCGGCGCCATGTTCCGAATATATTCCATTATTTTCCTATGAGCGAATTACAAGCATCCCTGCTGGCAATCGGATTCGGCGTGATCGTCGCGGTTTATGTCTTCGGCTGGTGGCAGCAAAGGCGTTACCGGCGCAAGTTCGGCGCGGCATTCAAGCCGGGCTATGCGGATGCGTTGTATCAGGCCCACGCGGATGCGTTGAGTCAGGAAAGTGGCACCACGTCCTCGGACGTGGCGCCCGGCGCTGAAAGCCGCATTGCCGGATTGTCAGGCACCGTGCCGTCAATACCCGGTTTGCTGGACGACTCCTGCTCGCTGTTGAATGCGCGCAGCGATTTCATCATTGAATTGCGTCTGGCAGAACCCAGCCACGCCGCCGTGCTGGACGGCCTGTGGCAGCGCAAGTTCGATTTCCGCAAACCGGTGCAGGTGTGCGGTTTGATGCTGGCGGAAAAGAAATGGGAACGCGTCATCGCCGAGAGCCAGGTTCTCTATGGGCGTTTCCGCATCGCGCTGCAACTGGCGGACAGAAGCGGCGCGATCAGCGAGGCAAAGCTGGCGGATTTCCGGGATCTGGTGCTGGGTGTGGCCGGACTGATCAAGGCGGATACCACCGTTCCGGACATCCGCGAAACATACCATCACGCGGTCGAACTGGACGCGTTCTGCGCCGAGGTGGACCAGATGGTCGGGGTCAACCTGGTCCCCCCGGGGGGGCGTGCATTGGCGGGCGGCAGAGTCGCGCAAGCCGCGGCGCTGCTGGGCATGACGCTGGAAGCGGATGGCGCGTTTCATTTGCCGGACGCGCAGGGGCACAGCCTGTTCAGCCTGATCAACCAGGATAGCCAGCCGTTCCAGCATCTCACGCTGCAAACCGTCCATACCCCGGGCATCACGCTGTTGCTGGATGTGCCGCGGGTGGAGAATCCCGCCAGCCTGTTCGACCGGATGATGGAAGCCGCCCGCATATTGTCCGCGGAATTGCAGGTCAATATGGTTGACGACCACCGCGTGGCACTCAGCGATACCGGACTGGCGCTTATCCGCGCGCGGATCACCGAGGTTGAAAAGAAAATGCATGCCCGGGGTATCGAACCGGGCGGCAGGCAAGCGCGCAGATTGTTTTCCTGATGGCGAACCGGGAAATAACCCGCCGCGTTCATAAGTTGCGCGAGCAGATCAGGTTTTACGACCATCGCTATTACGTGATGGATGCACCAGTCATTCCAGATGCGGAATATGACAAGCTGTTCCGCGAATTGCAGGCACTCGAGGCACAACATCCCGATCTCGTAACACCCGATTCACCGACACAGCGCATCGGCGGCAAAGCGCTCGACGGCTTTGCGCCGGTGCGCCACGCAGTGGCGATGCTGTCGATACGCACCGAGACCGACATCAGCGACGGAGGCGCAATCGCTTTCGATGCGCGCGTGCGCAAGGAACTGGGCCTGAAAGACTCCGATGCGCCGGTCGAATACGCATGCGAACTGAAGTTCGATGGTTTGGCAATCAATCTGCGCTATGTGCGCGGTGTGCTGGTGCAGGCCGCGACGCGCGGCGACGGAGAGACCGGCGAAGACGTGACCCAGAACGTCAGGCACGCCATCCACCAGATCCCGTTGTCATTTGAAGGAAGTTACCCGAGTGTTGTCGAAGTGCGCGGCGAGGTCTACATGACCCGCCCGGACTTCGAACGCTACAACGAAAGGCAGCGTGAACACGGCCTGCCGACGCTGGTCAATCCGCGCAACGGCGCGGCGGGCAGCATACGCCAGCTCGATCCGGCGCTGGCGGCGCGCCGCCCGCTGTCGTTCTTCGCCTATGGGCTTGGAGAGGTGCAGGGTGATTGGAAGCCGGAGACGCACAAGGAGATACTGGACCAGTTGGATGCATGGGGATTTCCTGTAAACGGGGAGCGCGGGCTCAAGTACGGCGCGCAGGAACTGGTGGAATTCCACCGGGACATCGCGACAAAGCGCGACAGCCTGCCATTCGATATCGACGGCGTGGTGTACAAGGTCAACAGCCTTGCGTTGCAGGCACAACTCGGTTTCGTCTCGCGCGAGCCGCGCTGGGCGGTGGCGCACAAGTTTCCGGCGGAAGAGCAGATCACCGTGGTGCGCGACATCGATATCCAGGTAGGGCGCACCGGCAAGCTCACGCCGGTGGCGAAGCTGGAGCCGGTGTTCGTCGGCGGCACCACGGTTTCCAACGCCACGCTGCACAACGAGGACGAGACGCGGCGCAAGGATGTGCGCATCGGCGACACGGTGATCGTGCGCCGCGCGGGCGACGTGATTCCGGAGGTGGTGGGTGTGGTGCTGGAGAAACGTCCCGCAGAAGTCGGTGCGCCGTTCGACCTGTTCAGGCTGCTGCACGGTCATTGCCCTGTGTGCGGCAGCGCGATCGCGCGCGAAGAGGGCGGGGCGAACTGGCGATGCACCGGCGGCCTGTTCTGTCCGGCCCAGCGCAAGCAGGCCTTGCTGCACTTCGCCGGCCGCCGCGCGCTGGACATCGAGGGTCTGGGTGACAAGCTGGTGGAGCAGCTGGTGGATGGCGGTATCGTCAGCACGCCTGCCGATCTGTATGACAAACACAAAGTGAATTTGCAGACACTGGCCGAACTGGAACGCATGGGCGAAAAATCGGCAGTCAATCTGCTGGCCGCGATCGAGCACAGCAAGAGCACCACGCTGGCGCGCTTCATCTACGCGCTGGGCATACGCAATGTTGGCGAGACTACCGCAAAAGACTTGGCGCAACACTTCGGCTCGTTGGATAATCTGCTTGCGGCCAATCTGGAAAGCTTGCAGCAGGTGCATGATGTCGGCCCGGTGGTGGCACAGAGTATCGTGGACTTTCTGGCGGAAGCGCATAACCGAGAAGTGATCGAACAGCTTCGTGCCTGCGGCGTGCACTGGGCGGAGCACCAGCCGCGCCCGGCAGCTGTTCTGCCCTTGAGCGGCAAGACTTTCGTGTTGACCGGCACCCTGGCCGCATTGTCGCGCGAGGAAGCAAAGGAAAGACTGGAAGCGCTGGGAGCGAAAGTGGCGGGCAGCGTGTCGAAAAAGACCGATTGCGTGGTGGCCGGCGACGAAGCCGGCAGCAAGCTGGACAAGGCGCGCGAACTGGGCATTGCGGTGCTGGATGAACAGCAGTTTGTGGCGCTATTGGAGGGAAAGTGATAGCGATAGCGAGGGCTGCTTACGTGGGGATTGATTTATCGCATTTGATGCAACCATCTCAAGTGTGAGCCATTTGCAGGAGCGGGCCATGCCAGCGAATAAAATGACAATCGTGGGCATGGCCCGCTCCTGCAGAAAGCAAATTTTTGTCGTTTCTGGAGAATATATGAAAAGAATCACCAAGGCTGTGTTCCCGGTCGCCGGCATGGGCAGCCGCTTCCTGCCCGCGACCAAGGTCAGCCCGAAGGAAATGATGCCCATCGTGGACAAGCCGCTGATCCAGTATGCGGTGGAAGAGGCTGTGGCGGCGGGCATCACCGACATGGTGTTCATCACCGGGCGCAACAAGCGCTCGATCGAGGACCATTTCGACAAGGCTTACGAGCTGGAAGCCGAGCTGGCGATGCGCGGCAAGGATGAGTTGTTGCGCATCGTGCGCGAAGTAACACCCTCGCACATCAACTGCATCTATATCCGACAGGTCGAGCCGCTGGGCCTGGGGCACGCGGTGCTGTGCGCAAAACCGGTGGTGCAGGACGAACCGTTCGCGGTGCTGCTGGCGGACGACCTGATCGATGGTGATCCGCCGATCATCAAACAGATGGTCGGGGTGTTCAAGCAGCACCAGTGCTCGGTACTGGGCGTGCAGAATGTGCCGCGAGAGCAGACCCGCCAGTACGGCATCGTCAGCAGCGTGCCGTTATCCGATGTGCTGGAGCAGGTGAACGGCATCGTGGAAAAGCCCAGGCCGGAGGATGCGCCGACCACGCTGGGCGTGGTGGGCCGCTATATCCTGACGCCGCGCATCTTCGATCACCTGGAAAAAGTGCAGGCCGGTGCGGGCGGGGAGATTCAATTGACCGATGGCATCGCCGCACTGATGCGGGAAGAAAAGATGCTCGCCTATCGCTTCAGCGGCACACGCTACGACTGCGGCTCCAAGCTGGGCTATCTGAAGGCGACCGTGGCGCTGGGACTCAAACATCCCGAGGTGTGCGGGGAGTTTGCCGCGTATCTCAAAAGCATCTGAATGAACCAACGGACAGCCCGAAACAAGCCATGACAGTATCCATCCAGCACGCGCGCGACATCCTGCAACAGGCTGAATTGCTGTATTCCGCCGAACAGGTGCAGGCGGCGCTGCATGATGTCGCGCGCCAGATCAATGCGAAACTTGCGGACAGCCATCCGCTGGTGTTGTCGGTGATGGGCGGGGCGGTGGTGTTCAGCGGGCAACTGTTGCCGCTGCTCGATTTTCCGCTCGATTTCGATTACGTGCATGTGTCGCGCTACGGCGATGCGCGGCACGGCGGCGCGATGCAATGGAAGGTCGAGCCGCACGAGAATGTGCGCGGCCGGGTGGTGTTGCTGCTGGACGATATCCTCGACGAGGGGCACACCCTGTTTGCGTTGCACCAGCGGGTGCTGAAACTGGGCGCGGCCAGATGCTACAGCGCGGTGTTTGCCGACAAGCAGCATGGCCGTATAAAACCGATACACGCGGATTTTGTCGGCATGGAATTGCCGAACCGGTTCGTGTTCGGCTACGGCATGGATATTGAAGGCGCGTGGCGCAATCTGCCCGCTATATACGCAGTCAAGGAGTAATCGTGAAAACCTCAAAAAATTGTAGCGAGCGGTTCGAGAGCAAGGCGCACGGCGCGCAGCGACAGAGACATACCAAATGGGTAGGCGACGAGCGAGCACCGTGCAACGCCGCTATCGAATCGCGCAGTAAATTTTTGGAGGTTTTCTAATGCTGGCAATCATCGGCGGCCGCGGCCTGGCCCAATTGACGAACCTTCAGATCACCCACCAGCAGGTGATGCGCACGCCCTATGGCGAGCCGTCGGGCGCATTTCTGTTCGGGATGCTGAACCGGCATGAGGTGATCTTCCTGGCGCGCCACGGCTACGGCCATACCATTCCGCCGCATCTGGTGAACTATCGCGCCAACCTCTGGGCATTGCGCGAGCAGGGAGCCAATAAAATAATCTCGGTGGCGACCGTGGGCGGCATTCGCGCCGATCTACAGCCCGGCGTGATCGTCGTGCCCGACCAGATCATGGATTACACCCATGGCCGCGACGCGACTTTTTTTGAGCGGCGTGACAAGCCGTTCAGCAATGCCGATTTCACTTTCCCCTATAGCATCGCGCTGCGCAAGCAGATTTTGCGCAGCGCACAAACCGCGCAACAGCCCTGCGCGGACGGCGGCGTGTATGCCGCCACGCAGGGCCCGCGCCTGGACAGCATCGCCGAAATCAACCGTTATGAGCGCGACGGGGCAGACATGGTGGGCATGACCGGCATGCCGGAAACCGCCCTGGCCAAGGAACTGGAACTCGATTATGCGATCATCGCGGTGGTGGCGAATTACGCGGCGGGACGCGGCGACAGCTCGGAAGGCATCAATATGGAGAGCGTCAATGCCGTCGCCGGCGCCGCGATGGCGCGGGTGCGCAGTATCCTCGAATGCGTGGTGAACCATGACGATTAGAACCGTATTGCGCATGGGCGACGAGAGGCTGTTGCAGCGGGCGGCACCGGTCGGTGAATTCGATACGCCTGAATTGCACGGGCTGCTTGCCGATATGCGCGACACCATGCAGTCGCTGAACGGCGCCGGTCTGGCCGCGCCGCAGATAGGCGTGGCGCGGCGCGTGGTTATTTTCGGGGTACAGCACAATTCACGGTATCCGGATGCCGAGAGCGTGCCGGAAACGGTGCTGATCAATCCGCTCGTCACCCCGCTTGACGGCGGGATCGAGGAGGGCTGGGAAGGTTGCCTGAGCGTGCCCGGATTGCGCGGCCTGGTGCCGCGCCATGCGCTTATCCGTTACCAGGGCCGGGATGAATACGGCGCGCCGATAGACCGTACCGTGAGCGGCTTCCATGCGCGCGTGGTGCAGCACGAGTGCGATCATCTCGACGGGATACTGTATCCGATGCGCATTCAGGACATGACGAAATTCGGGTACACCGAAGAACTGTTTCCGGGACGGGAAATGCAGGACGAATAGCCCTTGTCTGAACTATTGAGGTTTTCATATTTGATGACAATGACACATCTTTCGGAATGCAGTCAGGGGAAATTAAAAAACCGGCACGCCATTCCCGCGAATTCTGGGAATCCGGAATGCCCCGTCATTGCAACAAGGCTTCAGCTGCGAGCGAAGCGCGGCAGAAGCGAAGCCGGCGCGGCAATCCAGATGGTTTAAAAAAATGCCTCTTGGTCTTGCTGGATTGCTTCACTTCGTTCGCAATGACGGCAAGGGTGTCGTGAATTATGGAAGTATCACCAGCAAAAATATTTCCCAGAATATTTCAGGCCATGCCAGAAATATTTTTGCCCGGATGCCAGCGCGTGTCGCTGGCAAACCATTCCACCAGGTCATCGAACGGCATCGGGCGGCCGATATGAAAGCCCTGGCCAAGATCGCAGTTGTTCGCGGCGAGAAAGGCAAGTTGTGCTGCGGTTTCTATGCCTTCCGCGACGACGGGGATATTCAGGCTGTGTCCCATCGCGATGATCGCAGTGATCAGCGCCGCATCCCCGGAATCACTGGTCAGGTCGCGGACGAAGGACTGGTCGATCTTGAGTGTGCTGATCGGGTAGCGTTTCAGATAGCCCAGGCTCGAATACCCGGTGCCGAAATCGTCGATGGCGATGGTCACGCCAAGCTCGTGGAGTTCGAACAGGGTAGTCACAACGCCGCTGCGTTCGTCCATCAGCGTGCCTTCGGTGATCTCCAGCTCCAGATGCCCGGCATCGAAACTTGTCCGGCCGAGCACGTCCCGGACAGTGTTGACCAGATCGTCGTTCATGAATTGCCGCGGCGAGATATTGCCCGCGACCTTGAAAGGCGCACCGAGCAGTTTCTGCATCCTGGCCGCGTCACGGCAGGCGGTTTCCAGCAGCCATTTGCCTATCGGCACGATCAGGCCGGTTTCTTCCGCCAGCGGAATGAAATCGGCGGGCGATACAAACTGGCCATCCGCCCTGCGCATGCGCAATAGCGCTTCGGCTCCGGTAATGATATTGGTCTTCAGGTCCACCTTGGGCTGGTAGAACAGCGAGAATCCCCCGTTGTCGAGGGCGAGGTGCAACTCTCTTTCCAGGCCCAACCGGTCGGCACCGCCGCTGTCCATCTCGCGCAAGAACATCTTGTACCCGTTGCGCCCGTGTTCCTTGACCCAGTACATCGCCACATCGGCGCAGCGCAGCAGTTCGTGTATATTCTGGCCGTGGCGCGGGCAGATGCTGATGCCGATACTCGAGCTGATGTGTACTTCCTGGACTTCCACGTTGATCGGCAGATGCAGCGCCTGCAGTATGCGTTCCACCACGATAATTGCTCCCGCCTCATCGGTTTCTGGCAGCAGCAGGACGAATTCGTCGCCTCCCATGCGCGCCAGCGTATCGGTGGGCCGCAAACAGGTTTTGACCCGGTTCACGAATTCCTTGAGCAGGCGGTCGCCGATGTGATGGCCCATCGTGTCGTTGATATGCTTGAAGCGGTCGATGTCCATCATGGCCAGCGCAATCGAGGAATTTCCCCTGCGCTGCTGTTCGATCGCCACCAGCACCCGGTCATCGAGCAGCGCGCGGTTGGGCAACCCGGTCAGTACATCGTGCAGCGCGATGTGGCGGATGTATTCCTCGGCGCGCTTGCGTTCCGAGATGTCATAGGCGATGCCGAGATAACCGTTGATGTTGTCGTTTTCGTCGCGCAGCGCGGTTACCGAAAGCAGCACAGGAAAGCGCGAGCCATCCTTGCGCACGTAGGTCCACTCGTGCTCATCCTGAAAACCCGATTTCGCCTTGGCCACGAATGTATCGAAACCGGGAGCCACCGGGTGGCCGAGCTCATGGCTCAGCGCCTCGGCGCGGTTCCTGACTTCTTCGGCGTCGTGGATTATTTCCGGCGTGGCCTTGCCTATCATTTCCTCGGCGCGGTACCAGAGCATGCGCTCGGCCGCCTTGTTGAAAGTCAGGATGGTGCCGTTGACGTCGGTGGAGATGATGGAGTATGCGGCGCTTTCTACGATCGCGGTGCGCAGCCGGTTAGAGTTTTCCAGCTGCTGTACCAGGGCTTTTTCCCGGGTGACATTGCGGTAGGTCACGGCCAGGCCCCGCGGCATCGGCACTGCCTGGCGCAGATACCATGACCCGGCGCCATCGTTGTCGTGCAGGGTCAGTTCATCGACCTGCGTCTGGCCGGTCAGTGCGATCATCTTGAATTTGGCGAATGTCTCGCGGCGTTCCGGATAGGTCTCGAGATAGGACTTGCCGAGCGCGATGATCTCCGAACTGGGCGAAGACAGCCCGATTATCTTGCCGGCATGTTGATTCAAATAGGCGCAGCGAAAATCGACGATATCGCCTGCCTGATCCTTGACGCTTTCATAGATCACGAACCCGTCCGGGCTGCTTTGCATCGCGGCATCAAAGCGGTTTCTTGCGGCGCTTTCCGCGGCGTGAGCCCTGGCAATGTCCAGGATGACCGGACGCACGCGCGAACGGATCAGCCATATTCCCAGGACGATCATGAATGCGATCAGCGGAATGCCGAACTGCAACTCGTCCCGGATAGGCGCGTAGATCTCGTCAAGGTCCATGCGCAACACCAGGCCCAGGCCGGTGCCGGCCACGGGGCCATAAGCAGACAGCACATCGTGGCCGCGATAGTCGATCAGGGTAGCTATGCCGGTTTGAGCGGCCAGCGCATAAGCCATCGGGAGCGGCTTTCCCTGATAATCGTCGGGAACAACGAAGAAGGAAGCCTGCTCGCGCTGCGGGAAACACAGCAGTCGCTTCTGATCCAGGCCGGCGCACATCGTCATTGAGCCGGTTTTTCCCCAATGATTTGCTTCGTCGAAATACTTGTTCAGATGGGGGAGCGATTGTTCGAAAACCAGAAAGTCCTGATGGATTTCGCGGGCCGTGCTGCCCAGGGGAATTCGCACGCGCAGGACATAGCCGTTGTCCCAGGCAAGCGCGACATCGGTTCCGCCTTTGCCGACCCGTGTACTGGCGACCGTACCGGCAAGCAGGTGGCCAGCCAGTACCTTGCTTCTTCCGCCGCTTTCCACGCCGACCCCGGTAAAACCGTGTGCGAGCAGGAGTCGGGCAAGGTTGGCCGCGTGGGTCATGGATGGATGATCGGCGTTGTTCAGCATAACGGGCTGCACAGCCCTGCTGAACTCGGGATCCAGACCGGCCACCAGCGCGCGCTGCACTCGGTGGTCAAGGTCGCTGTCGATATATTTCCGGCTGGCAGCCAGCAATTGCGACATGTTTGATGATGCATCCTGTTTGATGGTCTGCTCGAGATACGACATCCCGACCAGACCGGTGGTAATGGCTGTTGCGCTCAGTACCCACAGGGTAGAGCGATAGATCAGTGCAGCCTGTTGCTCGACTGTGCTTGCTTCATCAAGCAGCCTGCAGCGCAGCGCCTGGCACAGCAGGCCCGCGCCCAGCAGGAAGATTCCCACGGAGGTATGCAGGGCCATCGATTCCAGTCTTAGCGCGGCATACAGCGTTGCGAATATGAACTTGAAATTGAGCCAGAATCCGACGGCGATCGCCAATCCCGTTGTCAGCAGCGCGCCTGCCATGATACGGACTGCTATCTGAATCTCCCGGCCGTCGGCCAGTTGCATGGCCAGCATTCCGATGGCGAACACCATGAATCCGGCCGCCGTTACCGGGGCCATGTGCGCGACATTGCTGAACTTCATACCCGACAGCAGGAAATCGATGCCGAAATCCTGGCCCGAAACCAGCTCGACAACTCTTGCTCCTGCCAGCAGCAGTACCAGCCAGGCAACGATGCGTTGTGCCGGCTGTTGCGGGAATTTCCTGTTTGTCAGCAACGCCAGGCCGCTCAACAGGAAACACAGTGCCGTGACGGGCGCCATTGCGGCCCAGTCAACCTGGATGTGCGTCAATGTCGGGAAATCGAACCACCAGCCGAACAGGACTGCGCCGCCCAGCAGGAACGTGAGTATGCCCGGGAGCAGGATGGTGTAATTGGGTTTTTGCGTAATGGCCATATCCAGCTTTTTTAGTGCGCTGAATCGACAATATCAGCTGGGGTATTTACCTGCAAGGAATATGGTTTTGCCCAAGCAAAGCCCGGGTTCCGCACCAGGCAAAGTTGCTCCAACTGATAGTGCGCCGGGCAAGTCCCAGGCTTCCTTGACGGGACGAGCGCGATGCAGGGAATCGCATCATGATCAAAGCTCATTTTTACCGGGATGTACCATGTCCTCCGGGCGCACCCAGCGATCGAAATTCTGCTCCGTGACATAGCCCAGCGCCAGCGCCGCCTGCTTGAGCGTGCTGCCGTCGTGGTGGGCGCGCTTGGCGATCTCGGCTGCGCGATCGTAGCCGATGTGCGGGGTCAGCGCGGTGACCAGCATCAGCGAGCGCTCCATCAGCTCGGCGACCCGGCCGCGATTGGCTTTTATGCCGCGCACGCAATGTTCCTCGAAGCTGGCCATGCCGTCGGCGAGCAGGCGCAGGCTGTGGGAGAAATTATGCGCGATCAGCGGCTTGAACACGTTCAGCTCGAAGTTGCCCGAGGCGCCGCCGACGGTGATCGCGACATCGTTGCCGCACACCTGGCAGCACAGCATCGTCAGCGCCTCGCACTGGGTGGGATTCACCTTGCCCGGCATGATGGAACTGCCCGGCTCGTTTTCCGGGATGCTGATCTCGCCCAGGCCGGAACGCGGGCCGGAGGACAGCCAGCGCACGTCGTTGGCGATCTTCATCAGCGCGACGGCCAGCGTCTTGAGCGCGCCGTGCGCGGCCACCAGCGCGTCATGCGCGGCCAGCGCGGCGAACTTGTTGGCTGCGCTGCAAAACGGCAGGCAGGTGCCGCGTGCCAGTTCAGCAGCGACGCGCGCGCCGAACCCGGCGTGGGTGTTCAGCCCGGTGCCGACCGCGGTGCCTCCCGCCGCCAGTTCGTATAGCGGGGCCTGCGCCGCGACCAGCAGTTTCTCGGCCTGATCCAGTTGCGCCACATAGCCGGAAAATTCCTGGCCCAGCGTCAGCGGAGTCGCGTCCTGCAGATGGGTGCGGCCGATCTTGACGATGTCGGCAAACGCGTCGGATTTCATCTGCAGGGTGGCGCGCAGCGTGCGCAATGCAGGCAGCAGCTTGTTGTGGATGCCGGTCGCGGCGGCTACGTGCATCGCGGTCGGGAAGATGTCGTTGGATGACTGGCCGAGATTGACTTCATCGTTGGGGTGGATTTTTCGCGCCGCACCACGTGCCCCGCCGAGCAGCTCCGAGGCGCGGTTGGCGATCACCTCGTTGACATTCATGTTGCTCTGCGTGCCCGAACCGGTCTGCCAGACCGACAGCGGGAATTCACTGTCATGCTGTCCGGCCAGCACTTCGTCCGCCGCCTGCATGATTGCGCCCGCCTTGTCCTTGTCCAGCAGGCCGAGGTCGCGGGTGACCAGCGCGCAGGCGCGTTTTATTCCGGCGAGGGCCATCACGATCTCTGCCGGCATGCGCTCGGACGAGATATGAAAATACTGCAGCGAGCGCTGCGTCTGCGCGCCCCACAGTCGATCGGCGGGCACCTCGATCGGGCCGAAAGAGTCGCGTTCTGTTCTGGTGGTCATCGTGATTCCTTTCTATCAAAGCAGCCGTAGGGTGGGCACGCTTTTTGTGCCCACGCGGGAGTATTTAAGCGGACAACATTAATCATATTCGAGCACCACACTTTCCATTGAACCAGCCCAGTCACGCGCATATATTCCGTCGCGCACATAGCGGTGAAACGTCGAATAAGGCCAATCAATAGCATTTTGTGCGTGCCCATGTTTAACCGGGTTGAAATGAATGTAATCGACATGGCGAGCAAAATCATTTTCATTCCGGATATGATGTTCCCAAAATCGCCGTTGCCATATTGTCGATTCGCGATGCTTGAATTTTGATGTTGATACCAAATCGGGACGGTGATAATTTTCCCTGCAGGCCAAAGAAACCGCGCGCTTTATTTTCATCCAACGTGTGGAAAAATCGGCATCACCATCAGGCAATGTCCACACGCAATGCAAATGGTCAGGCAACAATACCCATGCATCAATCACAAAGGGACGCGACGTGCGCACAGTTTCGATCGCGTCGCGCAATGCGTTACGAATTGCCTCGTTGCATAGGATCGGTTGCCGCCGGTAAGCGACCACTGTAAAGAAATAGCTTGAACCCGCAGCCGATGCGCGGCGATAACGTGACATGGCTGTTTATCCCACAATGTCGAAAATCCGCGTGGGCACAAAAACCTGCCCACCCTACTGTTTATTTTGATACCAGCTCGCGCAGCACATACGGCAGTATCCCGCCGTGCCGGTAGTAGTCGACTTCGATAGGCGTGTCGATGCGCA
>DAICZN010000046.1 GCA_027311105.1 Gallionella sp. | reverse complement strand
GATGTAGAGCGCTTCGGCGCGCGGCGCGGGCGACGCGATGAAGCGCCGGAACGCCGCGATGCTGTGCGAATGGTCGGCACTGAGGTGCAGGTCGGAGATGAGCAGTGTGTGTAACATTTACGGTGGGGAATAAAAGTGCCCTCTCCCCCAACCCCTCCCCCGCATGCGGGGGAGGGCAGCACGATAGCCCGGGAGAGGGGGATTACTTCGCTGCTTCCGCTTTGGTGATGATGACGTCTTCCAGCGGCACATCCTGGCTGCCGGTCTTCACCTTGGCGATTGCGTCGACCACTTCCTTGCCCCCCACAACCTTGCCGAACACGCAGTAGCCCCAGCCATCCTGTCCGGGGTAGTCGAGGAAGCCATTGTCCTTGACGTTGATAAAGAATTGCGCGGTGGCGGACTGCGGGTCGCTGGTGCGCGCCATCGCGATCGTGTAGATGTCGTTCTTCAAGCCGTTCGCGGCTTCATTCTTGATCGGGGGATTGGTCTTTTTCTGCTTCATGCCCGGTTCGAAGCCGCCGCCCTGGATCATGAAGTTGCCGATCACACGGTGAAAAACGGTGCCGTTGTAAAATCCGCTGTTCACATAGTCAAGGAAGTTCTTGACCGTGACCGGCGCTTTGTCGGCATTCAGTTCGATAGTGATGATGCCTTTGTTGGTGTGCAGTTTGACCATGGTTTTCTTGCCCTGAGTTAAAGAATGAGAGGATTGCATCGCGCAGCACAGCAGCAATGCGAACAATGCGGTAAAAAGTCGTTTCATGTTATGCGGCTCCTTCGTAAATGATTTTCCAATTGCCGCCCTGTTTGATCCAGTATTGGCGTTTCTTCATGCGGTTGGACAGGTTGCTGCTGCTGTAGTCCTGCAGGAAATCGACCACCACCAGGTCGGGCTGCTCCGGGTAGGTGAACATGCTGATATTGCTAAGGCTCACCTTGACCCAGGATTTCGCGCTGTTCACCTGCTGTTTTTGCCTCGCCCATGCGGCGAAATTCATGTTGCCGCTGGAGAAATCACGGGAATAATGCTTGAGGTAGCCATTCGTGTCCAGGCTGGCCCAGTCTTTGCGCCATTGCTCGACGGCCTGCGCCAGCTGGTTGCGCTCGCCCGGATCTTGCGCGGTGCTCCAGTCGATGTGGTTGGCGATGATGACGGGCGTGATGCCGACCTGAAGATAGGGCGCCAGCCTGTTCAGGTCGTCGTTCGCCAGCGCCACGCAGCCGTTGCTGGCGCGCGGCGGGCGGCTATACGTGTCCCTGGGGGTGCCGTGCAGCCAGATTCCTTCTCCGGTGTGTCCGTTTTTGCGATCCCATTCATTCGGGTAGTTCAGCGGGAAGGCGCCGTCGCCATAGATATCCGCAAGTTTGTTTTTTGGCAATTCCGCCTTTACGAAGTACACGCCGATAGGGGTGCGCTGATCGCCTGAGGAAAGTTTTTCGGTGCCGAGTTTGCCGATGGTGACATAGAAATCGGTGACGTAACGCGGTTCGCCATTCACATTTTCATAAACGAATAATGTGGCACGACTGGTGTCCACGACCAGGGCGTATTTCTGTTGCGCATCCATTTGCCACAAAAACCGCGGCACCAGCTTCTCGCCGGACTGCGACATCACCCGTTGCATACGGGCCCGTGCCTCATCGCGCAAACCCTTTATCTCGTCCGGACGGGCATTGGCCGCGCTGCCGATATCATCGATTGCCCCGGCATGGGCCATCAGCAAATCACCCTTGACCAGTTGCGCCAGCCTGAAATTCGGATTGACGCGCAACAGGCTGTCGACTTCGTTGAGCGCAACATCGAGATGATTGTCGTTGATGGCCTGCAGGCTTTTCACCAATTGTGCTTCCGAGCTGGCCGAAACGGGTTCTGCGCGCGCGCCCGGCACCAGCAGGATGAGCAGCAGAAACGGGAGGAGTGGCTGGGCCGGCATGGCTTATTTCGAGAGGTCTTCCTGGATCAGCCACTTGTCACCGGATTTTTCCAGCAACATGGTTTTGGTGTTGGAAGACTTGAGCTGGCTAGACCGGTAGGACTGGTGGAACTTCACGGAGGCATGGCTGTTGTCGATGAGCTTGATGGTCTGGATTTTGACGTCCACGTGGATGAATTTCGGGGCGCTGATGCGCTCCTTGCGCGCGGCTTCCCACGCAGCACGGGTTTCGCCTGCCGGAGTTTTGAAATCCTGGGCATAGAACGACAGGTATCCGGGCACATCCTTGGACGACCAGGCTGCGGCCCAGGCAATGATGGTTTCCTGCACCTTTTTGGCTTCATCATTCCCGGGGGCTTTTTCGGGCAGGCTGGAAGTTTTTTCGGGCAGCATGGCGGCCGGTGCGGTTTGGCTTGGTATAGCGCTGGCGGGTGTCTGGGAGGCGGGCGCTTTTACTGCCGCTATGCCCGATGCCGGAGTATTGGGTGCGGCGGTTTGTTTGACCTGCGGGCTGCCCGCAAACAATTCCTGGATCATTGCAAGTTTTGTCTGTGTCGCGGTGTTGCTGCTGTCCAGTTTCAGGGCGCGGTCATATGCCTGGCTGGCCATCTTGGCATAGATATCGCCGAGGTTTTCGTGCGCGGTCGCATAACTGGGGTGAGTGCGTATCGCCATTTCCAGTTCCTGCCTGGCTTTTTCGTATTGACCCTGGCCGGCATACAGCACGGCAAGATTGTTGAAGGGTTCCGGCAATTCAGGATAGTCTTCGGTCAACGACTTGAATATTTTGATGGCTTCCGCGGTTTTCGCCTGCTCGGTAAATATCAGTCCCTTCAGGAAGCGCGCCTGCGCGTTTTCAGGATCGCTCTTCGAGTGGTTGCCGAGATAGGTGTTGACCTTCTCCAAAGCCTGGTTGGCATGCCCTTGCTTGAACAACTTGTTCGCATCTCCAATGTCATCCGCATGCGCGCCCAGACTGATGCATAACAGCAGCGCTCCGGTGAGCAGTGCGGAAGCAGGATTAAAACGGTTGAACAGGATCGTCATTTTACAGTTCCGGAATGTTGCGCCAGTTGCGCGCGAGTTTGTCGGGATGGCTGCGGATTCTACCAAATAACCCGGGCATTTTCATCGTTTATGTCTATTGATGGCGCGCGGGGGAATGCGTTAAAAGAGTGGAGAACAGGGCAACAGGCCTTAATGTCATTCTTTGGAATTCGCGTTTTCGGGTAAAATCCTTTGCATATATCGCCAACCTTACAGAAACCGGGAACAAGCCAGTATGAGCAGCATGCCACCACCTGCAGTTTCAAATTTCATACGCTCCATCATCGACGCCGACCTGGCGGGCGGCAAGCATGGTGGCATCGTTACCCGCTTCCCGCCCGAACCCAATGGTTATCTGCATGTCGGCCACGCGAAATCCATCTGCCTGAACTTCGGTCTGGCGCAGGATTACCGGGGCAAATGCAACCTGCGTTTCGACGACACCAACCCGGAAAAGGAAAGCGAGGAATATGCGCTGTCCATACAGGACGATGTGCGCTGGCTGGGTTTTCAGTGGGATGGAGAAGTGCGCTGGGCCTCCGATTATTTCGAGCAGCTCTACCAGTTCGCGGTCGAGCTGATACACAGGGGATTGGCCTATGTCGATGATCTCACGCCGGAGCAGATGCGCGAATATCGCGGCACGCTGACCCAGTCGGGCAGGAACAGCCCGTATCGCGAGCGCGGCGTGGCGGAGAACCTGGATCTGTTTGCGCGCATGCGCGCCGGCGAATTCGCCGACGGCAGCCGCGTGCTGCGCGCCAGAATAGACATGTCCAGCGGCAACATCAATATGCGCGATCCGGCGATTTACCGCATCCGCAGTGTTCACCATATCCGTACCGGATACAAGTGGTGCATCTATCCGATGTACGACTACACCCATTGCATTTCCGACGCGCTGGAAGGCATCACGCATTCGTTGTGCACGCTGGAATTTGAGGATCACCGGCCGCTGTACGACTGGGTGCTGGACAACATCACGATACCCTGCCATCCGCGCCAGTACGAGTTTTCGCGGCTGGAATTGCACTACACCATCACCAGCAAGCGCAAGCTGCTGCAACTGGTGAACGACGGCCATGTGTCCGGCTGGGACGACCCGCGCATGCCCACCATCATCGGCATGCGCAGGCGCGGCTACACGCCCGAGGGCATACGCGAATTCGCCAGGCGCATCGGCATCTCGAAGAGCGAAAATACCGTGGACATGGCCGTGCTGGAGTCGGCGATACGCGAAGACCTGGAAGCCAAAGTGCCGCGCGTGATGGCGGTAGTCAGGCCGCTGAAAGTGGTGGTCACCAATTTTGTGGAGGGCCGGACCGAATCGCGCGAGGCGGGCTTTCATCCGCAGCATCCGGAATTCGGCGCGCGCATCGTGCCGTTCGGCGGGGAGATATGGATAGAGGCGGAAGACTTCAGCGAAAATCCGCCGGACGGCTGGCAGCGGCTGACCCTGGGCGGCGAAGTGCGCCTGCGCTACAGCTATGTGCTGCGTTGCGACGGCGTGACCAGGGACGCCGCGGGCAATCCGGTCGAATTGCGCTGCTCGATAGACCCGGACACGCTGGGCAAGAATCCGGCGGGGCGCAAGGTGAAGGGTGTGATTCACTGGCTGTCCTGTGCCCACGCCATGCCCGCCGAGATTCGCCTGTATGACCGGTTGTTCACCGTGCCGGAACCGGATGCGGACAAGGCGGTCGATTTTTCCACCTACCTGAATCCCGATTCGTTGACGGTAGTGCAAGGCTGGGTGGAAGCATGCGTGAAGGATGCCGTGCCTGAAACGCGCTACCAGTTCGAGCGTCTCGGCTATTTCTGTGCCGACCGCCGCGACCACCAGCCGGGCGGCAGGCTGGTGTTCAACCGCACCGTGACACTCAAGGATTCCTGGGCCAAAGAACATGGGTAGACCCCGCAAGTATGGCCATTCGCCTGAATGGCGCGCCTTTAATCCCCTTCATTCCCCGAGACCATGTTGAAAATCTACAACACGCTGGCGCGTGACAAGCAGGAGTTCGTGCCCATGGTTAGGGGCAGGGTCGGCATGTATGTGTGCGGCATGACGGTGTACGACTATTGCCATATCGGCCATGCGCGCGTGCTGGTGGTATTCGACATCGTGTACCGCTGGCTCAAGGCAAGCGGCTATGAGGTGAACTATGTGCGCAACATCACCGACATCGACGACAAGATCATCAAGCGCGCGGCCGAGAACGGCGAGTCCATCCATGATCTCACCGCGCGCTTCATCGCCGCAATGCACGAGGATGCCGACGCGCTGGGCGTGCTGCGCCCCGACCAGGAGCCGCGCGCCACGCAATATGTGCCGGAAATGCTCGACATGATCGCGCGGCTGGAAGCAAACGGACTGGCCTACCGGGCGGCGGACGGCGATGTGAATTTCGCGGTGCGCAAGTTTCCCGGTTACGGCAAGCTGTCCGGCAAGTCGCTGGAAGACCTGCGCGCCGGCGAGCGCGTCGAGGTCGCCGACAACAAGAACGATCCGCTGGACTTCGTGCTGTGGAAACACGCGAAGGAGCAGGAAGCCGGCGAGGTGAAGTGGGACTCCAGGTGGGGCAAGGGCCGCCCCGGCTGGCATATCGAATGTTCCGCGATGGGTTCCAAATTGCTCGGAAACCATTTCGACATCCACGGCGGCGGAGCCGACCTGCAGTTCCCTCATCACGAGAACGAGATCGCCCAGAGCGAGGGCGCGCACCAATGTACCTTCGTCAATTACTGGATACACAACGGCTTCGTCAATGTGGACAAGGAAAAGATGTCCAAGTCACTCGGCAACTTCTTCACTATCCGCGATGTGCTGAAAAAATACGACGCCGAAGTGCTGCGCTTCTTCATCCTGCGCGCGCATTACCGCAGCCCGCTGAATTATTCCGACGCACACCTGGACGATGCGAAGGGTGCGCTGACGCGTCTTTATACCGCCTTGAAGTCGGCGCCTGCTGCTGGGCAGGCGGTGGATTGGGGCGGGCCACATGCCGCCCGTTTCAGGGCCGCGATGGACGACGACTTCAACACGCCGGAGGCGGTCGCGGTGCTGTTCGAACTTGCCAACGAGGTAAACCGCAGCCAGTCTGCGGAAGCGGTTGCGCAGCTCAAGTCTCTGGCCGGCGTGCTGGGATTGCTGCAACGCGAGGCGGCGGAATTCCTGCAGGGAAGCGCGGGCGCGGGCGGGCTGGATGATGCGGGAATCAATGCGCAGATCGAAGCGCGCATCGCCGCGAAGAAAGCCAAAGACTATGCCGAGGCCGACCGCATCCGCAAGGAGTTGCTGGGCGCCGGTATCGTTCTGGAAGACAATGCCGTTGGAACGACGTGGCGCAGGGCATAGCATCCTCAACAAAATATCCCTGATTCCATCTTACCTGATACAATTTGGTCGTTCTGACTATATTTAGGAGGAATCATGAGAACGTGGCAATTGCAAGAAGCGAAGGGGAAATTCAGCGAAGTTGTAAAAAGTGCTCAAAGCCAGGGGCCGCAAAACATCACCGTGCATGGCGAACCTGTTGCAGTACTGCTCTCCCGGCGTGACTATCTGAAACTCATTCATCCCAAGCCCGGTTTTGTGGATTTTTTGCGGTCATCACCGCTGGTGCGGAGTGATCTAAAAATTACGCGTGAACAAACTCATACTCGCAATATCAAGCTGTGAGCTATCTGCTCGACACCAATGTTATTTCCGAACTCGTGCGCCCCAAGCCGGCCAGGATTGTTTTGGCCTGGTTTGAACATATCCCATCTGACGCATTGCACATCAGTGCTTTGACCCTGGGCGAAATTCGCAAGGGTGTGGAATGTATGCCGGATGGGGTGCGTCGTGAGAAGCTTCGGCTATGGCTCGAACATGAGTTGATCGACTGGTTCGGGGCTAGAATTCTGCCGGTAGATATATCGGTTGCAGACCGTTGGGGTAGATTACTTGCACAAGTGGGGCGGCCTGTTCCCAGCATAGACAGCTTGCTGGCAGCCACTGCCCTGCACCACGAATTGCGCATAGTGACGCGCAACCAAAAAGACTTTAACTACCCGGGTTTGGAAGTCATCAATCCGTGGGGTTAGTTTCGCCGAGGCCGACCGCATCCGCAAGGAGTTGCTGGGCGCCGGTATCGTGCTGGAAGACAGCGCATCGGGCACCGCCTGGCGGCGCGCCTGATAGAAAATTACGGCAGCTTGCCTGCCGCCACCATGCGGTTGATCAGCACGTTCGGCGATATCCAGATGACGATGTCGTCGAAATAGCCGTAGGGAGCGCCGCTGCCTGTCGGGAGGTGGCTGACAAATCTTTGAAGTCCGGCGAGGTTGGCCGCTTCATCGGCGCCGATGCCGGCGCTGCCCTGGGCGCCATTCTTCCCGGTCGAGAAGATGACCGCCGGCACGCCAGTGTTACTGGAGGTGAGCCACGCTCCGGAGCCGCAGCTCGAACTGCTGATGCCTGCGGAAGTAGAGCATACCGCCAGACTGGTTGGTACAAGGCTGGTTATCCCGACGGTGTTCATTCCATTCGCGGTGGTAAAAACATCACTGAAAGCCGGGCTGGTGCTGTTCCATGAAGTGACTGCATAGCGGATGCGGTTGCCCCACGAGTCCACGACATAGCCGGCGCTGTCCGTTCCGGCCAGACCCAGGGTTGCGCCAGGCACAAAGCCGTTATAGAAATAGTTACAAGGCCCCCCGCCGAGCGGCGATTCGACGCCGGTGGAATTCGGTGCGGCAGGGCAGGGCAGGCGGCCATTGATGACGGCATAACCGATCAGCGCGTCCTTGATCTCGTTCAGTTGTTTGCTGGTGTCATTGTTGCGCCGTTGGTCGATCTGGCCTGACAGCGTGGGGAGCAAGCCACCCATCAGCAGTGCCACGATAAACAGCACGATGGCCATTTCGATCAGCGTGAAGCCCGGGCTGATTAATCGATATGGATTTGGATATTTCATGGGCATACGCTTCCTGGGTTGGTCCCTTTCCCGTCCAGGCACAATACCAGATCATTTACGGTGGAGTAGTTGGGGTCGGATGTGCCATAGGTTACGAAAGTGTTTGTCGGGGTCGATCCAGAATGCGGATTGATGCCCTCAAGATAAGGCGTGGGAGGGTTGGTCCCCGGACTGCTGCGCGCGGAAAACTGTGCGCTGTTGATCGCGGCCCTGGCGATCAGCGCCGTGGCGCGATAGGTGCCGGAACCGTTGATGGTTAATGGCACGCCAAAGCTTGCGCTGCTTCCGGGTTGATAGTATTTCGCCACCTGGTAGAACACCATGTTCTTCCAGGCGGTCCAGAAATAGGAAGAAGGATTGTTGAGTATGGTGCAAGTGGCCGGCCAGGAGATCGACATGCTGAGGTCAAGATCATCAGAGTTTTTCAGGGCGTTGGTGGCCGATGTGAGATAGGATGTTGCGGTCGAATAGCTGGTATACCCGTCTGCAAAATAGATTCCATAAGCGCCTGCCTGATTTATCGTAGTGGATGAGACGTTGGAGACCGAATTTTTCAGGTTGAGGACGGCATTTGCCGCATTATTCAGGGCGGTCTCGTTGGCTGAGCTGCCGCTGGTGTTGAAGGCACTCTCTGCCGCCTGCAGCGTGTTGAGCGCGGTCATCAAGGTCGATGCGGGGTTGGATGAGGTGTCTATGTTGGGCTGGGCGGGTATCCTGCCGAAGTATTTGCCGTAGACACCGGTGTAATTGCCGTTAATTCCAGGGGAACTGGTTGAGTCGCCAACCGGCGCGGCCCAGGGATATCTTAGCCCTGCTGCGTTGCCATTGGTCGAAACCGGCATCGCGGCATAGTTATCCAGGCAAGCTTTCACCTCGCGCGCGATGCGTCTTTCGACAGGCGGGAACAGGTTGATGCTTCTGATTGTAAGCAAGCGGTCGTTCACGATTGTGGTCGGGGCGGGAACCTGGTTGTTGTTGGCAGTCTGGAACGTGGTATTCAGGTTGGCGTTATCCGCTTCCAGATAATTCGGGATCGCATTGGTGGCATTGTTGTCGCCGGGGCTGCGCGTTTGGCCATTCAGCGGGGCGCCGGGAGAGAATACGATCGCGATGACGCCGCTTTCCAGTGTGGCTCCGGTGGCGCTGTCCAGTACCGTCAGCATCTGTGCCGGGTAGGCACTCGGTGTGTCGCTGTTCAGGATAGCCGTGCCATTGGCATGGAAAGGATTGGCCACCGCATACCACAGGCGGTCGCCATTGCCGTCGCGCAAGTCGGGGAGCCCCAGCGTTTTCCACGGCAACCAGCCGATCAGGCCCAGGCAATTGCTCCCGCTGTAATCCTCGGTCAGAGTGACAGGTCCGTCATTATTGAAATCGGGACAGGGCAATTCGCCGGGACGATTTGCATCGCTGGCTGCATAGGCTATCAGCGCATCCTTGGCTTGCGCCAGCGCATCGGCTGTGGCCTTGTCGCGCGCGATTTTCAGCGAGGAACTGTTAAGCGCGCTGACCAACAGGGCAGCGGCACCGATGACCAGGATCACCAGCATCACCAATAGCACCCCGCCGTGCTGTGTGCCGGGACCCTGCTTGAAAATGGCAATGCGCGGCATGATTTACGGGTTCGGTTTGTCTTGATTTGGCGTATCCGGCCTGCCTGAATCCGGGCCTTCGGATGGACTCAACAACAGGCGCTGGCCGACTTTGAGTTTTACCGACTTGTTCTGGCCGGGTATCGGAACAGGCAGGCTTGCGGGCGACTGGTCATCGCTGTGCCCGACCGGCTGCGCCACACCGTTGATCCAGGCGGTGCGCTTGCCCCCCTGCATTTGCACGATACCATTCAGTTTCAGCGTGTTGACATTGTGTCCGGGGCGGGCTATTTGCGCGTAGTCGCGATCCATCTGCGCGCGCTGTGCCGGGGTAAAAAACAGGCGGCCCAGTTCATCTGCGCGGGCGGAACAGATTGGCAGCGCACTCAAGCAGCAGATGGCGAGCAGTGTTCTCATTGCGGAGCACTCCGGCTTTTCAGTGTGATCCAGCCGCCGCTGCATTCGGCCTTGATGTTGGTCATCGGTGTGTCGGCGTTCGCCACGGCTTCGGCACGTTGAAGCTTGCAGCCTTCAAGTTGATATTGCCCCTTGATCTGGCTGCGCAGGGCGTCAAGGAATTTCAGAAGCTGGCCCTCGTGCAGCAAATCCAATTGCAATTTCATTTCGCTGTAGTGTATGTTGAAATTGCCGCTGTCTATGGCGGGTTGCGGCGCATAGATTTTCTGCGGGGCAATGTTGAAGCGAAAATCGACAACCAGATTCTGCCGGCGGAGTTTTTCCAGATCTTCCATCCAGTCCAGCCTGTAGTCGTCGCCGATGATATTTTGTCCTTCAAGCGCGCCATATTCGGCGGAATAGACAGACAGGTTTTCACTGTCATTGCGCGCATCGGACAAACGCTTGCGCGCATCATTCAACTGGCGCTGCGCGTTGCCCAGGTCTGTTTTGCTTTGCTCCGCGTACCGGTTGCTGCCGTATAAAATAGCGCCGCTCAACAGGGCCGAAGCGCAAATGGCAGCAAGACTCAGGCGCATCAGGGGAATGTCGGTCCTGGAGAATTTCATGTTGCAAGCCTCATCATGTGGGTGGTCTCCACACCAGCTTCAATGAAAAATCGAGGGTATCCTCGCGTGCGCCCGGCTGGTCGGTAAGGCTGCTGTTCGGGCCAACGTCTAGCGGCTTTTTGAGAGTCGTCACGCGGTAACCGCGGGTGCCCAATTCGAGCTGGAAACGTTCCAGATAAGCCAGCGCAGCGCGGTAGTCCTTGTCAAAGCTCTGCAGCGTCCCGTTCAGGGTGATGACCTCGGCGGGGACATCAGCCCGGGTGTTGTTTGCAACCGCTTCAGTCGCATTCCCCTGCCAATCCAGTTCGTTTAATTCGATTTGCGGGAAACGGTCTAGCACGGTGCTGATCGGTTCGAGTATGGTTTGCGGAACGGGCGCATATTGACGCAGTTTGCGCATGATGGAAACACCGGCCCGCATATCGGCGGCCGGTGCCCGGGTAGCGGGTAGGCCCCGGATGATTTGCTGTGCTTCCGCGGCTGTGCGCTGCGCCCGGAATATGAGGTCACCGGTTTCAGCTGCTTTCCCGGCGCTTTCCCAGAAGTTTAATGCCGCCCATGATGTACTGGCGAGCAACAGCACGACAGCGGAGGCATTAAAGGCCAGGCGCAATTGCCACAGTGTGTGGTAGCGGGTGTGCTCCGCATTCGCGTAATTGGTCTTCGGGCGGTTGGCGACCAGTTGATAGAGGAAGATCTGGCTGGCATCCGAATCGGTGAAACGCTGGTCGATGCCCAGATGCTTGCCGACATCCCCGATATCGGCGAAGTCATAGCGCATATCATCGTCAACCGGCAACTTGTTCTGCAGTTCATTGCGGTCACCGGCGTGGCACAGGATGCGCACATCGAGTATTTGTCCCGCCGGAAGCAGACTCAGGCTTTTCAGGTATTGATACGTGCGCGAGAGTTCCTTGACAACGGCATCATGGAAGGTCAGGTCGGAGTGTACCGGGGTTAACCGGGAGATTTGCAAGTGATGGTTGCTGAAATAGGTTTGCCGCAGCCCGGCAGACTTTTCCCATGAAATCAGCAGCAGGTGGCTCGCGGGATGATCCTTGGCCAGCGGCGTGCTGACCTGAGGCACCGAATAAATCCCGGCGAGCGGAGTTTGCCCGGCCAGCAAGATGTTAAGCCAGGGTGTGATCAGCGACGGGTTGGTCAATGCCGAGAACAGCATGTCCACGTCGCGCCGGCCGGTTTTTTGGCGTTTCAGTATGGTCGCCTGGTGGAAAGGGGTGCCCCGATAGAACTGTTCGAACTTGCGTTTCAACAGCGCGGTTCGGCTGCCGCCGGTCAAGTACGGGATGATTTCGTGGCGGAAGTCCTCTTCGATCAGGTCGGTCAGCAGGTAAGCCGGACACTTTGCTGTATTCAGGAACGACGCGAAAGCCTCCAGGCCGTCCGGCGTATCGGTAAAATCCTGTTGTTGTTCGACCCTGCCGCCTGCCATGTGTTGGGCATGAAGGTGGTTGGCGCTGAGGAACAGCAGCAGCGTGGGCCTCTTCATAAACTCACCTTGCCGATGATGTCGTAAATGGGCGAAAGTACGGACATCATCACCCAGCCCAGCAATACACCCAACACGATGGTCATGGTCGGTTCGATCATGACCTGGACTTTTTTGATGGACTCTTTCACATCCCGGTCATAAAAGTAACTGACATTGAGCAGTGCCTTGTCCAGCGAACCCGTGGCCTCGCCGACCTTGAGCATGCGGATCACCAGTGGCGGAAACATGCCGGTGTTCTGGAAGCTCTGGGTAAGATTCTTGCCCGACTCTATCTCTTGTGTGACATCAGCCAGGCTCTTGGCCACTGCCAGGTTGTTGACCACGTCGCGCGAGTTGGCGATACAGTCGAGGATGCTGATGCCGGACCCGTACATGATCGCGAAGGTGTTGGCGAAACGCGCCAATATGATTTTCCGCAATATTGGTCCGGTGACCCACATATCCAGTTTGAGCAGGTCGAATTTGTAGCGCATCTCCGGACTTGAGGTGATGATCAGCTTGCCCGCGATGGGCAGGATGACAGGGATGGCAACCAGTACATACCAGTAATTGACGAAGAAGGATGAAGTGGCCAGCAAGATGCGGGTCTGGATGGGGAGTTGCAAACCCATTCCCTTGATAAAATTTACCAGCTGCGGCACCAGGTAGACCATCAAAAAAACCGTGATTGCGAGCACGATGGTACCGACGAAAGCCGGATAGAGCAGAATGGTCTTGGTGTGCGAGGACATTTCGTCCTGCCATTTCAGCGATTCGGTGATGTGCAGAAATACCTCGGGCAAACGGCCGCTTTCCTCACCGGCAAAGGTCAGGCTGATGAATATCTTGTCGAATGCCTCCGGGTGTTGCGCCATGGCCTGTGAAAGCTTCTTGCCGCCCTCGATGGACTCGACCAGGTTCGCGATGATTTCGCGGAAGTGCGGGTCGTTCATGGTGTCGCGCAAATCGGCGAGACTTTCCAGCAGGGGAACGCCCGCGCTGGAGAGTTGTTCGAGATTGAAAAAAAAGGTGATCAGTTCGGTGCGCTTGATCTTGTTCCGCGCCTTGATCATCCTGCCTTTGTCCATTTTGGCGTCAATCAGGTCCAGCCCGCCGCGTTTCAGGCGCAGTTCCAGGTCCACCTGGTTTGCGGCATCCTGCAGGCCTTTATGGGTCCTGCCCTGCTCATCCAGGGCCCGATAGGAATAGAGTGCCATATGAAGGTTCCTAGCCCAGCCGTTCGGTCAAGTCCACCATGCGGCTGACTTCCGCAAGGGAGGTAATGCCCTGCAGTATGCGCCGGATGCCGTCCATCGCCAGGGGACGAAAACCCTTGGCGAGAGCCGCCTCCCTGATTTCGCGGGAGCTGGCGCGATGCGTGACCAGATCATCCAGGTCGTAATCCATCTTGAGCAGTTCCATGATGGTCATGCGTCCCCGGTAACCCTGGTGGTTGCAGGACTCGCAACCCGCGGCGCGGTAGAGCGTCACTTCCTGATGCGCCGGGATACCCAGCAATTTGCGTTCCGATGGGTCCGGCTGGTACGGGTATTTGCATTCCTTGCACAGTATTCGCACCAGCCGCTGTGCCACGATGCCGATGATATTGCCGGCCATGATGTCCGGAAGAATCCCGATGTCGAGCAGACGCGGGATCGCGCCGATGGCCGAGTTGGTGTGCAGCGTCGAATACACCTGGTGGCCGGTCATCGCCGCGCGGAACGCCATTTCGGCGGTGGGATGGTCGCGGATCTCGCCGACCAGGATGATGTCCGGATCCTGTCGCATCATGGAACGGATGCCGTTGGCGAAATCCAGTTTGGCCGATTCGTTCACCGAGGTCTGGCGTATCATCGCCAGCGGATATTCGACCGGGTCTTCCAGGGTCATGATGTTGACCGACTCGGTGTTGATATGATTCAGCACCGAATACAGCGTGGTGGTCTTGCCGCTGCCGGTGGGGCCGGTCACCAGCACGATGCCCTCCGGCTTCGCGATGATCAGCTTGAGCATGTTGAGCGCCGCATCATCCAGGCCCAGCTGATCGAGCGGCACGATGCCTTTTTGCCGGTCCAGGATACGCAGCACCAGATTTTCGCCATGCGTGGTGGGGTGTGAAGCCACCCGGAAATCGATCGGCCGGCCGGACAGGCGCAGCGAGATACGGCCGTCTTGCGGGGCGCGCGTCTCGGCGATGTTCATGTTGCTCATCACCTTCAGGCGCACCACCATCGCAGGCCAGAAGCTCTTGTGCAGGCTGCGCACCTGGCGCAGCACCCCGTCGACGCGATAACGGATGCGCAGGAAACTGCTTTCCGGCTCGAAGTGGATGTCTGAAGCGCTGCGTTGCACGGCCTCGGTGAGCAAGGCGTCGATCAGGCGCACCACCGGCTGGCTGAATTCGTTGACGCCGGATTGCAGCGTCTGGTACTCCATGTCGCCCGGCTCGATCTCGTGCAGGATGCCGTCTATCGAAAGTTCGAAACCGTAATACTGGTCTATTGCGCGCAGTATGTCGGATTCGCTCGCGAGTTGTGTGACCAGGCGGTACTGGTCCTTGAGCAGGGCGCGCACCTGATCCAGCGCGATGATGTTGTCGGGGTCGGCTACGGCGAGGGTCAGGATGCGGCTGATCTGGTCCACCGACAGCGGCAGCAATTGATAGCGCCGCGCCACATCCTTGGGGATCAAACTCAAAGCGACGGAGTCTATGATGACGGAAGTGAGGTCCACACTTTCCTGCCCGAGATTTTCGGACAAAACGTCGCGTATGGTTGCTTCCGAAAGAAAACCCAGCCTGACCAGCAGACGGCCCAGCGGTTGGTGGGTCTTGCCTTGTTCCTGCAAGGCAATGCGCAACTGGTCATCGCTGATTACGCCTTTGCCGACCAGTATTTGTCCCAGCGGTTGTTGCGATTGGTTGTCCGAAATCCGATTTTCAGACAGCTTTATTTTTGGCATGTAAATTTAGCGTGTCAGGTCTGCGATGCGTTGTGAAGTTTGCTTGTGACTAAAGCTCATGCTTTGACCGGGATCAAGCTGCAGGGCGCGCTGGTAATACTGGACTGCGGCATTCTTTTGTCCCAGGTGATCCAGGCTGACAGCCAGATTGAAGGCCAGTTCGGCATTGTTCGGCTCAAGCCTGTATGCATTGAAATAGGCCTGCTGTGCCTCTCCCCAGCGGGCTTGTTCGGCGTACTGGTTGCCCAGCGCAAAATACAGGGCGGTTGAACCCGGTTGTTCGTTGAGCAAAGTCTTCAGCCGGCTTTCACGGTTGCTATCGGTGGTCAGTGCCGACATTCCCGCATTGGCCACCGCATTGCGCGGATCAAGCGCCAGGGCCTGTGCGTAATAATGCGCAGCCTGGCTGTCCTTGCCCAGATGTTGCGCGATGACAGCCAGCCCGAGTATTGCGTCAAGATTGCTGGCGTCCAGCTTGTATGCCTCCAGATACGATTGCCCGGCCTGCTCGAATTTTCCGTTGCGATAGGCAAGATAGGCTTGGTTGAGTATCGGATCAAGCGCGTCGGACTGGTGTTGCTGGACAAGCAGCGGGGAGTCTTGCTGCGCTTGCCGGTGTGCTTTAAGCGCGGATCTTGCCGCGCGTTTAGCTTGCACAATGGGGGCGGGTTTTGCCGGAACCGCCTGTGTTGAAGCAATATCGGGGACCAGATTATTGCCCGGCGGTATTGTTGCAGGTACCGGTTTGGCGGGCAAAGTGGCGGCGATCGGATGCGCCGGCAGGGCAGGGGTGCCGGCAGAAACGGAGTACCACACATAGCCGGCCCCGGCGCTGAACAGTACAAGCGTGCCACCCAAAGCTATCAGTAAATTGCGGTTGATGGGCGCGCGCGGGGAAGCGGTTGCGGAAGATTTCGCATTGAACAGGGTCTGCCCGGCGATGCGGGCATTCTCTGTCGAAGGCGCGGCTGTGGAAGACGGTGCGGTGTTCGGGAGAGCTTCCAGGCTAAGCTCCGATCCGGCGCGACCGCCATCCTGGGCGGATTGCGCTTGCTGTGATTTGTTGCGTGCATCCAATAGCAGGCTCATGGTCTATTCTTTATTGGGGATTGCCGCTGGCCGATTCCCGGAAAAACTTTTGATCCGGCAAGTTATTGCGGAACTCGCTGAAATCGGCATCGAGGCTGGCGCTTTTAATAATCACCGGGCGCAGAAAAATCACCAGTTCGGTTTTGGTGGTGGTGTCGTTATGGTTCTGGAACAGATAACCCAATACGGGAATACGCGCCAGCAGCGGAACCTGGTCGGTGAGCTTGCTCATGTTGTCTTCCATCAGGCCACCCAGCACGGCGATCTGGTTGTTCTGGATTTCCAATATCGACTCCATCTCGCGCGTCGAGGTCTGCGGGATGTTGTTCACTACCCCGGGGCAAGTGCCGATACCCAGGCAGGGGTTGGCCAGGGACGGGTTGGGGTCCTGGACATAACCAAGCAGGCGGGTTATCGACGGGCGGATATTGAGCAGCACGCTATCGCTGTCGCTGATTTCAGGCGTCAGGCTCATCGTAAAGCCCACCGGTGATGACTGGAGGTTGGAAGTGTAGGTGGGCGGCGTGGACATGGTGCCGGTGAGAGGGTTAACGATACCCGGCATGACTGTCATGTTGAAGTACACCAGATTGTCCACCACGCGCAGCATGGCAGTCTGGTTGTTCATCACGCTCAACTTGGGGCTGGATAAAACCTTGACGTTGCCAAAAGATTCCAGCAGCGAGATCGAGGCGGCGATATTGCCCATGCGCGATGAGGGATCGATATAGCCCAGGGTGATCATGCTGCCGGTATTGGCAGCGGGAAGCCCTGCGCCGGCCTGGGTCAAATTAAACCCTTTGCCGCCAAGCATCAGTCGCGACCAATCTATGCCCTGCTGATAATTGTCGCTTAGCCGCACCTCCACGATGGTCGCTTCAATCAGCACCTGGCGTTGGGCGCTGGCCATGACCTGGTCTATGAATTCCTGTATTTTCAGGTGCTGTTTGCCGGTGGCGCGCACGGTGATAATCCCAGCTTCCGGGTTGGCTATTACAGCCGCAGCCTCGCGGAAGGTGCTGGTTCGGGTGACAGTGGTTCCGCCTTCCTCCAGGCTGGCAGGATTCGGGCTGTTCTCTATGCCGGGAAGCTTGCTGCTTTTTTTGTTGCCTGGAATTGTTTGCGCGCCGGTGCCGGTGGTAGTGGTAGCCCTGCTTTGTTGTACCACCGTTTCGCTGGACCCCGCGGGCAATATTTTGTCGGTCTCGTGCAGGATATCCTTGATGTTCTGCACCAGGGTATTCCAGAAGTGGTTCTTGGACGAATTCTTGATGTAGAGTTGAGAGCTGTTGGCGCC
>DAICZN010000043.1 GCA_027311105.1 Gallionella sp. | reverse complement strand
ACTCTGCCCACTGTGCCAGCAAGGCTGCTTGCTGATCCGGTGTGCGTTCCCGTGTGCTGGTGAGGCGCAGTATCAATTGTTCGCGCCGGGCGATTGAGCCCGAGATCAAAAAACGCAGCAGGGCGGGATAGTTGGCGGGGCGTAGCCGATGGTAGAAAGGATTGTGCGGAGCCAGGCTGGTATTGATCAGCACCATGCTTGCGAGTTCGGACGGATAGCGAGTACCCCATTCCACCGCCACCATCGCTCCCAGAGACAAGGCCAGCAAGCGGTAAGGGGGAGCATGCCCGAGTTGCATGAGCTGTGCACGGCAACTTTCCACCATCTTCGCCACGCTGGTGGCACTGGGTTGCGCATGCAAACTGCCATTGCCGGGCAGGTCCAGCGTCACGACTTGCGGTGTACCCATGGCATGTTGGAACTGTCCGGTGAATTCGCCCCAGTGGCGCGTCTCGCGCATCAAGCCCCGCAACAGCACCCAGCAGGTGGTCATGGCTTGTACCAGCGTGCCACGGCACGTTCCTGCATGCGCAGGCGCAGCGGACCTTTCACCAGCCAGTTATCATGACCGGAAGCGGCGCGCATCAAAAAGTCCAGCCACACGGCATGTCTGCGCAAGACCCGATGCAGGCGATGTTCGACAGAGGGGTTGAACATGCCCAGCCGGGAAAATAATTGCAGGGGGTTCTTCTTCACCCACAACCAGGAACCCATTTCCAGCGTCAGGGGCAAAAATACTTTGCCTTTGTCTTGTTGGGCTTGCAGGTAAAGATAATCCCAGATGTCGCCGTGGGTACGGTAGTGCACGCTTTGCGGTTCAAACAGGTAGCGGTTGTTCGGGTAGGTCTGCTCGAACAACTCCTCCAGTCTGAGGATGTCGGCCAGATGATCAATGGGATGCACGCTGTGCGCGTGTGGAAACCATATCCGGTCACGCGAGCCGAAGCCGGAATGACAATCCACCGCGATGCTGAAAGGGTGTGCCAGCAATTCCTCGTGCACGGTACGGCACAGTGCCTGATTCTCGATCTCCATCCCTGCTCCCTCAGCCCCGCGATACCAGGGCAGGCGGGGGCTGATCCGGTGTCCGCCCAATAGGAATGGAATCTTCCCTTCAGCCTCTATGGGCGCGTTGCGCATCAGGTCCACGCCTTGCGGATTGCTGCGTGTCGATTGCCACATCCCGCCGGGATTGATCAGCGGCATGAATACCAGCCGCACGTCCTGTAGCAAAAGATGCAGGCTTTTGTCCCACGTCAAACGGGTGAGCAGGCTGCGCAAGAAGTACAGCAGGACGTGCGTGCCGATGCGCTCCAGACCGTGGACTCCGCCGAAAAAGCCGATGGCGGGCAACGCGGGATCGGGGTTGCCCAGTGCCAGTTGGTACACAGGGAAACGCTTGCCGTCTGCGCTTACTTCGCACGCGACGCGAACATCCAGATGGCCTCGCCCAAGCTCCAGGATAAGCTCCAGTTCTCTTAATTCTGGCAGTGTGGACATGGAGGTTCGGGCCTGTACTTGGAATTGAAAAGATTATCAGTCGTGCGCATGTTTCCCTTTGTGCCAACCGACCCCGCACGGGATCCGTGGAGATGCTTCGCCGATTTTTATGCTACCAGTTTTTTGTGCCAACAAAGGCGGCATTATGGACTGTTTTATGCTGACTCCTGTGCCATCTCGGTGTGACGCATATATTTCACTTGCAAGTCAAATTCAAAGCCGCTAGCCTGCGCGACGAAAGGCGATCGGGGTATATACGACGTATCCGGATATGCCGTTTCGTTGAGCAATGCCGCACCGTTGGCTGATGCAAATTATTGGGAGAGATTGAAAATGACAAAAGTGAGTTCGCCGGAGTACCTGGCTAAAGTCAAGACGCTATCCAAGGATGAAACCGAACGGTTGTTGTCCAGAATGACGGGCAAGCTGCCGCGCCGCTTGGAGAAGGATAAGTTGAGCCGTGAAGAGGCGTTGGCCATCCAGCTGGAGCTGGAAGACGAACAGCTCAAAGAGTGGCGCAACATGATGCAGGAATTGAAGAAAAAAGATGAGGTCAAGGCCGTGGCCAAGTCCGCTGTTGCGGCAAAGACTGCGGTAAAACCCAAGGCCAAAACTAAAACATCATCCCAGCCCCGGGCCGCAGTTCAGACCAAGAGCGCGGTCAAGGCTAAGGGTGTCGTCAAATCCAAGACAAAAACAGAGCCGAAAACAGATAAGTAGCGGGGTCGCTGTCACCCGCTCAGTACTCAGCATCGGCCCGGATTATTTTGCGGGTGCAGGTTGATCTGACGGTGTGTCGTTTGCAGGGGCGGGCTGAATCTTGTTCTCTGGCACTGGCGAATCCGCCGGGCCATCGCCCTCATCATCGTATTTCTGACGCGGCGGGTTGCCGTCGTAGACCAGGTCCTGGCGATGCAGCAGATAGGCGTTGCGCAGGAATTCATATTTATCCAGCGAGGCTTCATTCATCACTTTTTCAGAGTCCAGCAGTTGTCCGCGCACGTGGACGTACTGGTAGATATAGAGCTCGTTGCGTGTTGCGACGGGAGTGACAAAGCCTATCGGGCCTTCCACTGTATCCACTGCCAATCCGGCAGTGTCGCGCAAGTCGCTCGGACCGAGTATCGGCAACATCAGGTAAGGCCCCGGCCCCATGCCCCAATAGCCCAGAGTCTGGCCAAAATCCTCGTGGTGTTTTTCCAGCCGGGAGGTGACGTTGAACAAGCCTCCTATGCCCAGGGTCGAGTTGAAGATGACCCGTATGCCATCCGCGCAAGCCTGTCTGATTTTGAGTTGCAACACGTCGTTAAGGGTGACCACCACATCATCGAGATTGGAAAAGAAATTGCTGGCCATGACTTTACCCATCGTCGGCATGACTTTTTCGTAGCCTTGCGCGACCGGTTTGCCCACTGCCTTGTCGAGCGTGTCGTTGAATTTATACACGCCGCGGTTGAAGGATTCAAAGGGGTCGGCGGGGTTCGTGCCGCTGGCGCAGCCGGTCAAAGCCAGTGCGGCAAGGACGATGAAGGTTCGGAATGTACGCATAGTCGGGTGTGCAGCTAGATGGCTGGAGGTGGGGCCAGTTCGGCGACATGCAAACTGAATTTTCCCTGTTTGCGCTCGTTAAAAAAGTGTTCCAGGCTGAAACGCACCGGACGGAAAGCCAGTTCTTGCCAGGGGATATCGGCTTCGCTAAAGAGTCTGACTTCCAGGCTTTCGATGCCCGGCGCAAAATCAAGATCCAGCAAGCGCGCGCGAAAAAACAGATGCACCTGGTTGATGTAGGGCAGGCTGTACATCGAATACAACTCATCCAGCTCGACACGGGCGTGGGCTTCTTCCAGCGTTTCGCGTATCGCCGCCTGTCCCGTACTTTCACCGTTCTCCATGAAGCCGCCGGGCAGCGTCCACAGCCCGTGGCGCGGCTCGATAGCGCGTTTGCACAGCAGAACCTTATCTTCCCATACCGGGATGGCACCGATGACTAACTTGGGATTCTCATAATGGATGGTGTCGCATTGCGTGCAGACATGGCGCGGTCGGCTGTCCTCGGCGGGGATGCGCAGCGTCACGCTTGCGCCGCACAGGTTACAGAATTTTATTTCCAAAATTGCCACCAGGTTCTTTTGCTGGCGGCGATCGCCTGCGCGGTGGCGGCTTCGGTGCCGCCGTTCTGTTCGAGCACGCGCTGGGTATCGTCCCGCAACGAGGTCATTCCCATCGCATCGTAGGCGAGCACCATCACCAGCAAGGCTTCGCGGGTGGACGGGCTGTGCGGGTATTGTTTGATGATGTCCTGGGCGCGATTGAGTGCCGCGAGGTTAGCACCGCGCCGCAGATAATATTTCGCGATGTGCAGGTCATGTCTGGCCAACTGGTTCACCAGATAATGCATGCGCAGCTTCGCATCGGGTGTGTATTGGCTGTCGGGGAAGCGCGTGACCAGTTCTTTGAACGCGTTAAAAGAGTCCTGTCCCAGCTGGGGGTCGCGGTCGGCAGCATCCTCATTTCCTATGGTGTCAACGACACCCATGTCGCCTGAGAAGCTGGCCAGGCCTTTCAAATAGTAGGCGTAATCGACATGCGGATTGTTGGGGTATTGTTTGATGAAGCGGTCGGCGGCGGCGATCGCGGGGTCAGGTTCGCCTTGTTTGTAATAGGCATAAGCCATCTCCAGCAAGGACTGTTGCGCATAGCGGCCATACGGGTAGCGCGACTGGAGTGACTCGTACTTCTTGATCGCCGCATCGTAAGTCTTCTCGTCGAGCTTGGCTTTGGCCTCCTTGTAAATCTCCTCAGCCGTCTGGCTTTTTTGTTTGCTCTCGTCCTCGCCTTCTAGGAGCGCGCTGGAAGAACTACAGCCGATTAACGTAAGCAACAGGAATACAGCTAAACTATGACGCATGACAACTCCAGAAAAAAATCTGCGCGATTATAGCGCAATCCCGTCCGATGCCGATGCGGCCGATACCCCTGACGTTAAAGCGCACCACCTCATTGTCCCTGATGAATATGCGGGCTTGCGTCTCGACCAGGTGCTGGTGAGATTCTTTCCCGAATATTCGCGCAGCCGTTTGCAGGAGTGGGTGGTGCAGCAGCAAGTGCTGGTGAATGGTTCCCCCGCCGTGAGCAAAGACAAGATGTGGGGCGGCGAAGCCATCAGCGTCAACCCGCAAACACATCCTACCGAGCAACCCTATCTCGCCCAGGACATCGCGCTCGACATCGTCTATGAAGACGACGCGCTGCTGGTTATCAACAAACCCGTGGGCTTGGTGGTGCATCCGGGCAGCGGCAACTGGGAGGGCACGCTGCTCAACGCCTTGCTGCATTACGCGCCGCAATTGACAGATGTGCCGCGTGCCGGGATCGTGCACCGTTTGGACAAGGACACCAGCGGCTTGATGGTGGTGGCCAAAACGCTCATCGCACAAACCGCGCTGGTGCGCCAGTTGCAGGAACGCAGTGTGAAACGCGAGTACCTGGCCTTGGTGTGGGGCGAGCTGGCGCGCGGCGGAACCGTCGATGCGGCGATCGATCGCCATCCGAGCAACCGCGTCAAGATGGCGGTGGTGGAAGGCGGCAAACCGGCGGTCACGCATTATGTCGTCGAGCGGCAATTCCCCAGTTGTACCCTGTTGCGCTGCCGTCTGGAAACGGGACGCACCCACCAGATACGTGTGCATCTGGCATCGCTCAAACATCCGCTGGTGGGCGACTCGGTGTACATCCAGGGCGGACAGAAATGTGTGCCTGGGTTGCGCACCCTGCTCAACGAATTCCCCCGTCAGGCATTGCATGCCACGCGGCTGGCTTTGCAGCATCCGAGCAGCGGTGAGCTGATGGAATGGCATGTGCCGATGCCGGCCGATATGCAGCATTTGTTGCGCGAGATCCAGCGCATCGTGCAATCGACTTGATTTTTCCGGTACAGCATCCTATGAATCTGATCGAGCATTGCATCATCCCGGACTGGCCTGCTCCGCCGAACGTGCGCGCCTTGCAGACCACCCGTGCGGGTGGTGTGAGCAGCGCGCCCTACGCCAGCCTCAATCTCGGCAGCCACGTCGGCGATGTGCCGCTGGCGGTGGCACGCAACCGCATGTTCCTCAATGGCCTGCTGCCCGCCGAGCCGGTGTGGCTGGAGCAAGTGCATGGCCAAGTGGTGGCGAACGCGGATACGGCGGATTGCCGCCCGTCGGCGGATGCCAGTGTCGCCAGACACCGCGCTTCGGTGTGCGTGGTGATGACGGCGGATTGCCTGCCCATCCTGCTATGCGACAGGCAAGGCACGGTGGTGGCCGCCGTACACGCGGGCTGGAAAGGACTGGCAGCCGGAGTGGTAGAAGCGACGGTGAGTGCGATGAAGATCGAGGGGCAACAGCTGATGGCCTGGTTTGGCCCGGCGATCAGCCAGTCCGCGTTTGAAGTGGGTGCGGAAGTGCGCGAACTGTTCGTCGCCGCCGATCCGGCCAGCGATGCCGCCTTTATTCCCCGTGGCGGCACGCATCAACATGCGGTGCAAAAATTCCACGCGGATTTGTACGCGCTGGCGCGATTGCGCCTGAACGCGCTGGGCATCACCCGGATTTACGGCGGTGATCGTTGCACGTATCGGGAGGGTGAGCAGTTCTTCTCATTTCGTCGCGATGGCGAGACCGGGCGTATGGGCACGTTCATCTGGATTGAATA
>DAICZN010000040.1 GCA_027311105.1 Gallionella sp. | reverse complement strand
TGCGCCCGTTCTCCGTATCCACCTTCATGTTGCAAACCGGATCGATGGCCGTGCTCATGGTATCCCTTTCTGCAATGCTTGTCGGATCGGGAATGGGGTGTCGTCTGATTTCGCTTATCGCCCCGGCCCCGCACTCACGCGACGATTCCGCCGCCGGCCCGGACCAGGGTGAGCGCGGAATGGCCGTGAGGCCGACCATCTTACTCCTTCCGGACTGCGCCGGTCGCGTTCACCCCGGAAGGGCCGGTGAATTTATCCGTACAGTTTGCGCCCGCGGATGCGCGCGCGGTGCGCCCTGCGCTGTTCGCCCTCGGTAAGCGGCTTGGGCTTGGATCCCTCGAACGGATTTTTGCTGGAGTTGAACTGGATCCTGAGCGGCGTGCCTTTCAGCTTGAATATCTCGCAGAAAGAACGTTCCAGATAGCGCGCATAACTTGCGGGCACATCGTCCAGGCCGCTGCCGTGAACCACGATCAGCGGCGGGTTGCTGCCGCCCTGATGGGCGTAGCGCATCTTCGGTATAAAGCGCCCGACTTTGGGCGGTTGCTGTTTTTCCAGCGCGCCTATCAGCGCGCGCGTCAGTTTCGGCGTGGACAGTTTGGCCATCGCGGCCGCATAGGCTTCATCCACCGATTTCAGCACGCCGGGTATGCCGTTGGCGTTCAATGCCGAAATGAAATGCAGTTTGGCAAAACTCAGGAAATGCAGCTTGCGCTCGATGTCGCGCTTTACCTGGTCGCGGTGGTGTTCATCCAGCCCGTCCCATTTGTTGACCGCCAGCACCAGCGCTCGGCCCGCCTGCAGCACGAAGTCGGCGACGTGCGCATCCTGCTCGGTGATCTGGTCGCGGGCATCCACCACCAGCACCACGACGTTGGCGTCCTCGATCGCCTGCATGGTCTTGATCACCGAGAATTTCTCGACCGCTTCGTCGACCTTGCCGCGCCGGCGCACCCCGGCGGTGTCGATGATGGTGTATTGCTTGCCGTCGCGCTCGAAATCGATGTAGATACTGTCGCGCGTGGTACCGGGCTGGTCGAACGCAATCACGCGCTGCTCGCCGAGTATCGCATTCACCAGCGTGGATTTGCCGACATTGGGACGGCCGACGATGGCCAGCTTGGGCGGGTGTTCGTGGCCGGAATCCTCCTCTTCCGCCTCGGGCGGGAAACTCTCCAGAGCGATCTCCACCACCTCCGTGACATTGTCCCCGTGCGCGGAAGAGATAGGATACGGTTCGCCCAGGCCCAACTCGAAGAATTCGGCGGTCACCTTGGCGCGCGCCATGCCTTCGGCCTTGTTGACCAGCAACAGGATGGGCTTGCCGGTCTTGCGCAATTGTTCGGCGATGATCGCATCCTGCGGCGTGCAACCCGCGCGGCCGTCGACCAGAAACATCACCACGTCGGCTTCGTCCACTGCCTGGCGGCTTTGCTTGGCCATTTCGAACAAAATGCCATCCTTGGCGACCTGCTCCAGACCGCCGGTATCCACCACCAGATAGGGCCTGTCCCCGACCCTGCCGCGCCCGTAATGACGGTCGCGGGTCAGCCCCGGCAGATCGGCGACCAATGCGTCGCGGCTGCGCGTGAGGCGATTGAACAAAGTGGATTTGCCGACGTTAGGACGACCAACCAGAACTACTGTGGGCAACATTTGGCAACCTTGAATTTGAGGGGTACAGGGGACAAGGTACAGGAAACAAGGTGCAAGCTGTAACAGCTCTTACGTTTTTCCTTGAATCCTGAACCTTGCACCTTGAACCTTGTTAACGTATCGACAGCGAATACAGTATGCCGCCACTCGTTTGCACCAGGAATCCTTCGTCAAAATCAAGCGGTGCCGTCCATATCGCACCGCCGTCAAGCTTGATGCGTGCGGCAGGGCTGCCGTCTTCGCGATTCAAGCCGTACAGGAATCCCTGGGCATCTCCCACCACGACAAAATCTCCCAGCGCATAAGGCGCGGTGACACCGCGCATGAATAGCTGGTCGTTCTTCCACAGCGTACCCCCGTTGGTTTTATCCAGGGCGATCACCGCCCCGTTTTCATCGGTCAGGTAAATGAATTTGCGCAACATCATGATGCCCTTGTCGCTGGAAATGTCGCGGTTCCACAACGGGCTGCCTTGCGCGATACTGAAACACGCCAAGCGCCCCTGAAACGAAACGGCGCAAACCTGCTCATCATCCACCACGGGATCGCTGGTGATATCGCTGATGCGCTCCAGTTCGGTATTGCCGGTGGGCTGCGATACGACACTTTCCCAGAGCACCTCGCCGGTCTTGATGCTGATTGCCGCCAGCTTGCCGCCGGCAAATCCGGCATAAGCCACCCCGCGCTGAATTGCGACTCCCGCATGGCTGCGCACCACCAGCGCCGGGGTGGTTCTTTCATATATCCACACACGCTTGCCGTCGGCCGCACTCAGGCCCGTGATGTGCCCGTCTCCGGTGCGCACCATCGCCACACCATCCGCGACGGATGACACGTTCAGCACTTCGCTGGATACCGTACTTTTCCAGCGCAGCTTGCCATCCTCGCCATAAGCCAGCACATCGCCCTTGTCGCCACCTACCAGCACCAGGCCCTCACCGCTGGCCACTCCTCCCCCGCTCACGACGATGCCGGTCTGGATATTCCACACCGGCTTTCCGGTGGAGCGATCCAGACGGCTCAGGCTGCCGTTGCCCGATACGGCATAAACCGCGTCTTCGGTTACTGCAGGTTGTTGCGGATTGGCTCCCGATTTACCGACTTTGGCATGCCAGCGGATTTCGAATTTTGCAGTCTGGTGAAAGTCGAACAGCGCAGCCGGTTCGGTATTGCCTTTGATTCCGGCCCAGTCGGGCGCGGAATCTTTCGTGGAAGAACAACCCGCCAGGGCAAATATCGCCAGCATCAGGGCTCGCCCGGATACACGGCCAAGTGCCCGCACCGGAAAAAACCGGCCAGACAAAATTGCCAAAGTCATTTAGCCTCGCCCAATGCATCCATTTTCATCATGATCAAACTGCGATACATGCTTTGCGGGTCGATTTTGTCGTAAGCCAGCTTGTATGCGCTTCTCGCTTCGGCAGCCTTGCCCTGGGCGCTGAACACATCGCCCCTCAGGTCGGCATACAAGCCGTCGAATGATTCCGCATGCTTTGCATCCAGCTGTTTCATCGCACCGGAATAATCCTTTTCGTCCAGCAGCACCGTGGCCAGGCGCAGTCTGGCAACGTCCCTGACCGTGGCTTCGCCGGCATGGTCTATCACCCATTGCAATTGCGTTTTGGCACGCGCCATATCGTTGCTCAGTCCGTTCACCTGTGCCGCCAGCAGCGCGGCGCGCGGGGCATAGGCGGTGGAAGCGAATTTGTCCATCACTGCGGCGGCGGCATCATTGACGCGCTTGGGATCCTTGCTGGCAATCTGCTCAATTTCCTGCTGGTACAAACTCGACGCCCCGCTTGATTGCTTTTGCTGGTAATACTGCCAGCCGCGCCAGCCGCCCAACGCGACAAAGACGGCAAGCACCGTAACCAGTATCCAGTTGCTGTTGTCATTCCACCACGCCTTGAGCGCGTCGAGTTGTTCCTGTTCCTGCAAATCCAGTGCCGCCATGTCGTACTCCTACTTGATAAATTTATTGACTGTTTCAATCAGGTTGCGCACGCTCACCCGTTCCTGCTCGCCGCCCTGCATAGGCTTGACGCTGACTTCATTCGCCTGCGCCTCGTCATCGCCGATCACCAGCGCAACTTGCGCACCGCTGGCATCGGCCTTTTTCATTTGCGACTTGAAACTGCCGCCGCCGCAATGCAGCAGGACTTTGAAATCGCTGTCGCGCAATTGCTCCGCAACGCGGCTGGCCAGGCGGACGGCCAGCTCGCCGTTATGTACCACATACACATCCACTTCCTGTTTCGGCAACACCATGCCGTCGTCCTGCAGCAGCGCCAGCAATCTCTCCACACCCATCGCAAATCCTGTTGCGGGAGCGGCCTTGCCGCCGATCTGCCCGACCAGCCCGTCATAGCGGCCACCCGCGCAAATCGTGCCCTGTGCCCCGAGACGGGTGGTCACCCACTCGAACACGGTGCGATTGTAATAGTCCAGTCCCCGCACCAGGCGCGGATTGATCTCAAACGGCACATCGTGATATTTGAGCATTGCCTGCACTTGCTCAAAATGCTGCAGCGCGCCATCTTCCAACTCGTCCATCAGCCTGGGCGCGGCGGAGATCATGTCCTGCATCGCCGGATTCTTGCTGTCCATTATGCGCAGCGGGTTGCTGTGCAGGCGCCGTTGCGCCTCGGCGTCCAGCAAACCCGCATGTTGCTCAAAATGGGCGATCAATTTTGCGCGGTGGCGTTGCCTGGCATCGCTATCGCCCAGGGTGTTCAGTTGCAGCGCGACATCACGCAGGCCCAGCTTGTTCCATAGCCTCGCGCACATCACGATTTGTTCCACATCGATATCCGGGCCCGCAAATCCCAGCGCTTCGACACCGAACTGGTGGAATTGGCGGTAACGCCCTTTTTGCGGGCGCGCGTGGCGGAACATCGGGCCGCTGTAGTACAGGCGCTGCGGTGCGTTATACAGCAAATTGTGCTGCAGCACGGCACGCACGCAGGAAGCCGTGCCCTCGGGACGCAATGTCAGCAGATCGCCGTTGAGCGCATCGGCGAAACTGTACATCTCCTTTTCGACGATGTCGGTCACTTCGCCGATGGCGCGCTTGAACAATGCGGTCGGTTCGACCAGCGGCATGCGGATGTTGCGGTAGCCGTAGCTGTGCAGCCAATCGCGCGCAACCTCCTCGAACCATAACCACAGCTCCGCCTCGTCCGGCAGAATATCATTCATGCCGCGTACGGCCTGGAGCGTCTCGTTACCCATAAAAAATCCCGGCGTGCGGCTGGCAGCCACGGGCTACAAGCCGCCCGCCGCTTCCCGCCTCGCGTATTTCCGTTCGACATACTCGTCGACAATGTGCGTGAATTCTGCCGCAATGTTGTCACCGCGCAGGGTCATGGCTTTTTTGCCGTCGATATAGACAGGCGCAGCGGGGCTCTCGCCGGTGCCCGGCAGGCTGATGCCGATATTTGCCAGCTTGCTTTCGCCGGGTCCGTTGACCACACAACCCATCACCGCCACAGTCATGTTCTCCACGCCTTCATGGCGCTCCCGCCAGACCGGCATCTGCTCGCGCAAATGGGTCTGTATCCTTTGTGCCAGTTCCTGGAAGAAGCTGCTGGTGGTCCGTCCGCAACCGGGACAAGCCGTCACCATGGGCGCAAACGCGCGCAAGCCCAGGGTCTGCAATATCTCCTGCCCGACCAGCACTTCCTGGGTGCGGTCGCCGCCCGGCTCCGGCGTCAGCGAGATGCGTATCGTGTCGCCTATGCCTTCTTGCAGCAATACCGACAGCGCCGCAGTGGAAGCAACGATCCCTTTGGAACCCATGCCCGCTTCGGTCAAGCCGAGATGCAGGGCGTAGTCGCACTTCAATTTCAACGACCGGTAAACCGCGATCAGATCCTGCACATCGCTGACCTTGCATGACAACACGATGCGGTTATGCGCCATACCCAACTGCTCGGCACGGCCCGCGCTTTCCAGTGCCGATGCGATCAGCGCATCGCGCGTCACTTCGCCCGCCGTCCTGGGCTGCGCCAGGCGCGAGTTTTCATCCATCATGCGCACCACCAGGTTCTGGTCCAGGCTGCCCCAGTTCACCCCGATGCGAACCGGCTTGTCGTAGCGGATGGCGGTTTCTATCATCATCGTGAACGGATCATCTTCCTTGCGGCTGCGCCCGACGTTGCCGGGATTGATGCGGTACTTTGCCAATGCCTGTGCGCAATCCGGGTAATCGGTGAGCAGGCGATGGCCGTTGTAATGGAAGTCCCCGACCAGCGGCACATCGCAGCCCATGTCGTCCAAACGCGCGCGTATGTTCGCCACCTGTGCCGCGGCCTCGGGAGTGTTGACCGTGATGCGCACCAGTTCGGAGCCGGCCTTGGCCAACTCGAATACCTGTTTGGTGGTTGCTTCCGCATCGGCAGTGTCGGTGTTGGTCATGGCCTGCACCACGATAGGCGCGCCGCCGCCCAGCATGACCTTGCCGACCAACACCCGCTGGGACGGGCGACGTATGATGATAGCAGCGCTCATGTTCACTTCAGCTTCAGGTGCGCCACTTCGCTGTACTGGTTGATATACGGCTTCAGATTGACTTCCTTGCCCTGGAAAAACAGGCTGGCCGATGCGGCATGGCCGATCAGCATCGAGAACGGCGGGTTACCCTGCACCCGCAATTCGCTGCCGGGCGGGTTGACCTGCGACGACAAAATGTTGCCGTCCCTGTCCTTGATTTCTGTCCACGACTCCTCGCCAAACAGCAGCAGCAATTCCGAGGGCGCATCGATGGTGCCGGAAGGGGTCACGGAACTTGCTGACGCAAGTTCAGATGCGGTTTTCCTGGCGGAAGCAGAGCGCTTCGCGGCTAGCGTCTTCGCTTCCCGGACCGAAGATGCCGCCCCGGAGGACCGGAGCTTGGGTGTGGCTCGTACAATCGGCTCGATGGTGCTGGATTTCAGCACCAGCGGTTCAGCGAGCATCTTCGCGCTCGGGAGCCGTGCAACGGGCGCTTCAGTCCGAATTGCTTCGGGCTGTTCCTTGAACTGTTCTTTGGGCTGTTCTTTGGGCTGTTCTATAGGCTGTTCTATCGGCTGCTGCTCCTTAGACAGCTCTTTGGGTGTTTCCTTAAGCAATTCTTTCGCATGTCTGGGCGGGGCTTTAAAATGCCAATATGAAAATCCCGCCACCATCAGGGCCAGCACGGTCGCGGCACTTAACCAGATAATATTTTGCTGTCGATTCGACTGTTCGCTCGGAAACGGAACATCAGCCGCAGCGGGGGGCGTTTCCAGAGCAGGCGCTTTTGGCAATGGCAGGCATGCCAGCAATATTTCCGCATCCAGTCGCAATATCTTGGCATAACTGCGCACAAAGCCGCGCAAGAATGCGGCCTCGGGCAAATTTTTGAAATCGTCCGCTTCCAGCGCCTCTATCTGGCGCGGCGCGAATTTGATTTGCCCGGCCACTTCAGCCACGGTCAAGCCGCGTTTCTCGCGCGCTTCGCGCAACATTTTTCCTGCTGAAACCGCCTGCTTGGGGCCGGAATTGTTGCCCTGCCCGGAATTATTTTCAGGAATGTTTTCCATCATTGACCGCCCAACAGCAATTGGGTTTCGTGCGCATCAGGATAACGATTGCGTAGTTGCATGCCATAACTCCCTTCTGAAATACGGTCACCGGTCTTGCGGCTGATGCGCACACCGAGCCAGAGTTGTTCCGCAGTCAGCCCCTCGGTCTTCTTCGCGAAACTCACGAAATACTGCCTTGCAGAGGAATAGTTACCTTCTGCAAAGTTCAATTCTGCCAGCGCAAAGATTGCCTGGGTCAATCCGGGTTGCACGACCAGTGCCTGTTTAAAAAAATCCTCTGCATCCTTGTTGTTGCCGGCCTTCCTGGAACAAAGCCCGGCATTCAGATAGGCGCGGCCCGGGGTCGGATACAAGGGATTTTTTATCGCTGCCATGAACTGCGGGATGGATTCATTTTCCTTGCCGCGCTGGCACAAAAACCAGCCGTAATTGTTGTGCGTGTCGGAATCCGTATCATCGAGGCTCAGGCTTTTCCTGAAATCCGCATCCGCATCCTTGTCCTCGCGCAATGACATATGCACCAGGCCCCTTACGCTGTAGGCTGGCGCATAGTCCGGATCGGCCTTCACGGCTTGCGTCAGCTCGTCAAGTGCGATGCCCATTTGCGAACGCTGATAATACAGACTGGCCAGCTCCGTGTGCACCTTGGCACTCTTGTAGGATGTGGAGTCATTCGTAGGCGGCGTGCTGCAACCGGCAAACGACAGCAGCGATAACGCCAAAAAAGACCACCGGAAAATCGGCCTGCTCATTTCTCACCTCGGATAGCCATTTATACGACTCCTACAGAACGGTTCAGTGTTCGCCTGGTTTTATCCTGCACCTGGCCTGCCAACTGTCCGCAAGCCGCGGCGATATCATCACCTCTCGTCTTGCGCGTGGTCGTCACGATGCCAGCCTGCATCAGCACATCGCGGAATTGCTGGATCGCCTCCGGACGCGAACGCCGGTAATGGGTTTGCGGAAACGGGTTGAACGGGATCAGGTTGAACTTGCATGGCACATCGCGAACCAGATTCACCAGCTCACGGGCCTGCTGCACGGAGTCATTCACGCCTTCCAGCATCACATATTCGAAAGTGATGAAATCGCGCGGGGCACGCTCCAGATAACGCCGGCAGGCGGCCAGCAATTCCTTGAGGGGATATTTCCGGTTGATCGGCACCAGCTCGTCGCGCAATTTGTCATTCGGCGCATGCAACGATACCGCCAGCGCAACCGGGCATTCCTCGCGCAACCTGTCCATTGCCGGCACGATCCCGGAAGTGGACACGGTCACGCGGCGGCGCGACAGGCCATAAGCATGATCGTCCAGCATCAGCCGCAGCGCGCTAACGGTATTGTCGAAATTCAGCAACGGCTCTCCCATGCCCATCATCACCACATTGCTGATTGGCCACAAACCTTCCGCGTTCCGGCCGAGCTGATGATTCGCCCACCACAGCTGGCCGATGATTTCGGCCACGCTGAGGTTGCGGTTGAACCCCTGCTTGCCGGTAGAGCAGAAGGAACAGTCCAGCGCGCAGCCGGCCTGGGTGGAAATGCACAATGTGCCACGATTCTCTTCGGGTATGTAAACCGCTTCCACGGCATTTCCGGTACCCACATTCAGCAGCCACTTGCGCGTGCCGTCGTCGGACAGTTCTTCGCGCATCACCTCCGGCGCTGTGATGCAGGCGTTTTGCGCCAGCTTGCCGCGCAACGCTGCCGCGATGTCGGTCATCGCGGCGAAATCGGACTCCCCGTCCTGGTAGATCCAGCGCATCAACTGGCGGCCACGGAACGGCTTCTCGCCCATTGCCGTGAGATAGGCCGACAGCGCATGCGCATCAAGGTCGAGGAGATTCTGCATCGGGGGAACCCGTATCAACGTGAATGGATATTCTTTGCCGCGAAGAAATACGCGATCTCTACCTTGGCGTTCTCCGCGGAATCCGAACCGTGCACCGCGTTGGCATCGATGCTGTCCGCGAAGTCGGCACGTATGGTGCCCATATCCGCCTTTTTCGGGTCGGTTGCACCCATCAAGTCGCGGTTCTTCAGGACTGCGCCCTCGCCTTCCAGCACCTGGATCATCACCGGGCCGGAAATCATGAAATCCACCAGGTCCCTGAAAAAGGGGCGGGCGCGGTGCACGTCATAAAAACCTTCCGCTTCGGCACGGGTCAGGTGGCGCATCTGGGCGGCCACGATTTTCAAGCCGGCTTTTTCAAAGCGGGTATAGATTTGGCCGATGACATTCTTGGCAACTGCATCGGGTTTGATAATCGACAGGGTACGTTCAACAGCCATGCTACTTTCTCCAGACTTTAAAATAATGGTTAATAAAAATGACCCGGCATTCTATCAGGATTTGCCTGCCAGCGCCCCTGCAATGCAACCGCTATGGCTGATTCGTGCCCGCCTGCCAGATACTCCGCCGCGATCGCCACGCCGGGCACGCATACCAGCTTTTCGCCGCAATACAGCAGCGGCATGCGGTCGCGATACCATGGGCTGACGTGTTGCTCCTGCAAAAGGTTCTTCAGGGTGCGCGTTGCGGCATTCGGATGGGGACGCAGGGTCTCGCCGCCCTGCCGCAGGCGCAGTGTCACCGGGGCGAGCTGCAGCTTCGCCGAACTGATACCCGGCCTGTGGTCATGCTGGAACAGCAGGCGCGTATGCAGTGCAGGCCATTCCAGCTCGGTTTCCCCGTGCCACGTCAACATCAGGTTCCTGTCGAAATCTTCCATGGCGGGCAACGCATATACCCTGCCCTGATAGCGGCGCACCTGCCAGCCGCTGTAATTCACACATACCGCCGCATCCTGCCGCGCATTGCATAACTGGTGCAGCATGTCGTCCAATTGAACCAATTGCGGCATCGGCGCGCCGATACCATGCAGAAAATAGCGCAGCAGATTCTTTGCGCGCGCCGGATCAAGAGACCGCAGGGTTTCCGCTGCAATGGTTTCACCGGCTATCTTCCCCGCGCCATCCTGCCGGGCCAATTCGTCGAGCAGCATGCTCGCCTCGGCGAAATGCCGCGCGCTGCGCGTCAGGGTGTCGCGGTATGCCGGAAATCTTTCGCCGAGCAAAGGCAGCACGCGATGGCGCAAAAAGTTGCGCGGATAATTGTCGTCGGCGTTGCTCTCGTCTTCTATCCAGTGCAACTGGTGTGCCGATGCATATTCGAGTATTTCCCGGCGCGAACAATGCAGCAGCGGCCTGACCAGCGCGATCGAATCAGAAAGCCCGGACATCTGCTGCTGCTTTGGCAGGGACAGGGGCATCGCGCTTGCGCCGCGCACCCCTGCCCCGCGCAACAATTGCAGCAACAGCGTTTCCGCCTGGTCGTCGGCGTGATGCGCCACCGCCACAAAATCGCAGGACTGGCGGGCAAAAGCCGCATGGCGCAACTTGCGCGCCGCGGCTTCGATGCCATGCTCGCGCAGCGGCGTGATATCCACGCGTTCGATATGCAGGGAAATGTGCAGGCCGGCACACAGGTCGGCGCAGAAATCAGACCACTTGTCGGCATTCGGGCTGATGCCGTGATGGACATGCAATGCGGAAATTTGCCAGGAAAACCGTGCCGAGAGCTTGCCCAGCAGATGCAGCAAGACCACCGAGTCCACGCCGCCGCTCAATCCGACCAGGATAGTGCTATGCGCGGGAAGCAGCGGCGCAATCCGCGCTGCCACACGTTCGGGGAGATTAACTAAGCGCGATTTCCTTGAACTTGCCATAGCTCATCAGGCGGTTGAAGCGATCCTGCATCAGGTTTGCAACAGGTTTGCTTTGCGCGGTCTTGAGCGCTTCCTGCAGCGCTTTTTTCACGCTCTGCATGGTTGCCTGATAATCGCGGTGCGCTCCGCCCAGCGGTTCGGGGATGATCTTGTCCACCAGGCCCAAAGCCTTCAGACGCGTCGCGGTGATAGCCAGGGTCTCTGCGGCGTCGGGGGCTTTCTCCGCACTTTTCCACAGGATCGAGGCGCAGCCTTCCGGCGAAATCACCGAGTAAGTGCTGTACTGCAGCATCAGCAGCGCGTCGCCCACCGCGATAGCCAGCGCGCCTCCGGAACCGCCCTCACCGACCACGGTACAGATGATGGGCACGCGCAATTCGCTCATCTCGTAAAGGTTGCGCCCGATCGCCTCGGATTGCCCGCGCTCTTCCGCTCCCACTCCCGGATACGCGCCCGGCGTATCGATGAACGTCATGATGGGAATATTGAATTTCTCCGCCATGCGCATCAGGCGCATCGCCTTGCGATAACCCTCCGGGCGCGGCATGCCGAAATTGCGGATGATTTTTTCCTTGGTATCGCGGCGCTTTTGGTGGCCGATCACCATCACGCTCTGTCCGTTGAAACGCGCCAGCCCGCCCACGATAGCCTTGTCGTCGGCATAGACGCGGTCGCCATGCAACTCCTCGAAATCGGTAAACAGCGCGGCCGCGTAATCCAGCGTATAGGGCCGCTGCGGGTGGCGCGACACCTGCGAGATCTGCCAGGGTGTAAGCTTGCTGTACACGTCCTTGGTCAAAGCCTCGCTTTTCTTGGCCAGACGCGAGATCTCGTCCGCGATGTCCAGCGCAGAGTCATCCTGCACGTAACGCAGTTGCTCGATCTTGTCTTCAAGTTCTGCTATGGAACTCTCAAAATCCAGAAAAGATATCTTCATGTTCAAGTCCCGTTGATATAACTGCCAGCCATCCGGCTTGCCCGGTTTTTTGCCGGGCCAGTCATTGGTTATAAAAATGCGCCGCGATGATACTACAAACCGAAGAATCGTTTAATGGTCGCCAGCACCTCGCTGCGCTGGCCGCTGATCACCTTGTCCAGTGATTCCTGTCCCATATTCCGCAAAGCGCTGTCCAGTTGTGCACGGCGTTCAACCAGAATGTGCGACACTTCATCGGCAATGCTCGGGCGCGCCCGCATGATCTCCTCGAATGCCTCCTTGTCGAGGCGATAACATTCCACATCCGTCCTTGCGATCACCGAAGCCGCTCGCGGGGCTCCGGTCATCAGGCTCATTTCGCCAAAAAAATCGCCTTTGGTCAATACATTCAATATTTGCTTCCTGCCATTCGGCGCATCCACACACACCTCGGTTTCGCCGTTGATGATGACGAACAACCAGTGTTGGGCGGGTTCGCCCTGCCTGGTTATCACGTTGCCCTTGGCAAACGGCTTGTACTTCAGGCGCGCAGCCAGCTTTTGCAGTTCCTCGTCCGTCATCTGAGCGAACAATTCGACACGCTTTAGCGTTTTGACGCGGCGCGCCAATTCGCGCTGGTGTGCCGCTTCCTGGTATTTCTCGTTTTCCCTGATGTAGTGGACGTTCTGTTCTTCCACGGCCAGCTTGATGCCGGCACGCTTAAGCGCGGTATAGACATGCCAGCGCACTGCACCATCGGTCGGGTCGTCAGCCGCAAGGTCGGAAAGCCAGTAACGCAGCCCATACCGCGCATAGCCCTTGTCTATCTCCATCAGCACGCAACTGGGCGCGGGGGCCTTGGCGACATTGTCGATATCGGCCTGCATGATGGCCTCTTCTATCGCCGTGACAACCTTGCCGGGCATCACCTCCAGGCTTACGCCGAACCAGATCCAGCGCCGCCACTGCACCGGCTGGTCACTGCGCCGCCCCAGCACCATGAATTTGTTCTTCATCAGCTGGCTGTTCGGAAACACCACGGTTTCCCAGTTGCGCGTCTCGACCAGCGTGGAGCGCCAGCGTATGTCCACCACACGCCCGGCAATGTCGTCCACCTTGATCCAGTCGCCGACCTGGACAGAATTGTCCAGCTGCAGCGCAAGACCGCCGAGAATATTGCCCAGCGTGTCCTGCATCGCGAACGCCACCACGGCTGTGATCATCGCCGAAGTCGCCACGATGCTGCCCAGATCCAGTCCGGCATAGCGCAACCGCACCAGACCCCATGCGACGTAGGCGACAATCACGAAAATATCTTCGGTGATGCGCGGCAGGCTCAAGCGCGCAAACGGCAGGATGATGCGGAACACCAGCAGGCCCCACAGCCGGATCAGCGCAATCCCACCGCCGATCACGAACACCTCGTGCAGCACGTCGGCGGCCGTTTCGAGTTGCATCGCGTGGGTCAGGCCGCTGATGAATTGCCCCAGCAGGCAGGCGAAAAAGAATCCCAGCGTGTTAAGGATGCTGCGGCGCTCCTCCTTGTGAAAATGAAACAGCAGGAACGCCAGCGACAATGTCATGACCAGCACGAGTGTCGATTCGTCGCGCCAGAAATAATGAATTGCGGTATCCAAAAATGACACGGTCACTCCTCGCGTACTGATAGCCGCATTTTACACCAACGGACAAGGCGTCCGGTGCCGCGCCGGATGTTGGAAGTCGCTGGTTATGCCCGCAAAAGGGGAGAGTGGGAAGGAATCGCCGCGCGATGCTCAGGTAATCGAATATCCCGCAAGTCGCCCGGATCGGCGCCAGAACGCCCATATGTCTCCGCGCGCAAGCCGCATTCTCCGCAAACCGTCCCTGCCCGGGATATCCAGTTGCAAGCCGGCAATCTTCCCGCTGCGCAACGCCGCCAACAGCGGCTGTGCATATCCGCTTTCAAAATCCTGCAGCGCCGCCCGCCAATCCGCCAAGTCTCCGCGCTGCAAGGCGGAACGCAAACCCGTCCACACCAGCAATTGCTTGCCGGGACTATCCCCGGCGCGCCACAGGCTTGCCCATGCCGAAAACGGGACATCGGCTGCCCGGGCGAACATCTCGGCCAGCACGTCATCCGAACTCACGCTGTCATAATTTTTTTGCAGCAACGTACCCGCAAGGGGTAGGCCGACGGGTTCCCCGCTGCTGCGCAGCGACCCATTCGCTCTGTCGCAGCCGCCGCCCGAACACGCAACAACATCTTCCTCAGTTACCTCAGGGGCGGCTTGGCGGCTGTTCCCGCAATCGGCTGGCTTCGCCAGTAACGTGTCGCAGCCGCCGCCCCAAAACCACACGCTGTTGATAGTCGGCTCGCCGCGCGCTTCGCGGGCCTCGTTGAGCGGATGGGCATGCAGCAGCATCTGAATCTCGTTGAACAGCTGATGCCAGCGCGATGCGTCCGTGCCGCCGGGCAAGGCCCCGCGCACGTCGCCGCCGAGCGCCTGCGACAACGGCGTGGTGCGGATGCGCGGCAATTCGCTTAGCCGCACATACCAGCGTTGCGGATGCGGGGCAAAGAATTCCAGCCCCTGCCC
>DAICZN010000035.1 GCA_027311105.1 Gallionella sp. | reverse complement strand
GTCGAAGAGATGATGCCCGCCGTTGGCGAACTCGGGCTGGCGCTATACAGTTTCTTAGGCATGCGTCCGGCGAGGAATGCCTCGCGTCCTGCTTCCACGCCCTTTTTCATGGCCGAGGCCATCAGCACGGGGTCTTTCGCTCCGGCGATGGCGGTGTTCATCAATACACCGTGGCAACCCAGTTCCATCGCGATGGCGGCATCGGAAGCCGTGCCCACGCCCGCATCCACGATCACCGGCACCTTTACGCGCTCCATGACGAGCTGCAGGTTCCACGGGTTGAGAATGCCCATGCCGGAGCCGATCAGCGAGGCCAGCGGCATGATGGCGACGCAGCCGATGTCTTCCAGTTGCTTGGCTACGATTGGGTCGTCCGAGGTGTAAACCATCACCTGAAAACCTTCAGCCACAAGTATCTTCGCCGCAGCAATGGTTTCGATCACGTTGGGATACAGCGATTGCGGGTCGCCCAGCACTTCGAGTTTTACCAGCGAGTGGCCGTCGAGCAGTTCGCGCGCCAGGCGCAATGTGCGCACCGCATCGTCGGCGGTGTAGCAGCCCGCAGTGTTCGGCAGGTAGGTGAATTTCGACATTGGCACCGAGTCGAGCAGGTTGGGCTCGTTGGCGTTCTGGCCGAGGTTGGTGCGGCGGATCGCGACCGTAACGATCTCCGCGCCGCTGGCGTCCAGCGCAGCGCGCGTCTCGGTGAAGTCCTTGTACTTGCCGGTGCCGACCAGCAAACGGGAAGAATAACTTTTACCGGCGATGATTAATTTGTCGTTCATTAGCGTGTTCCTGATGAAGTTGTTGGCTGTGTACAGAGTTTGCCGAATTGCCGGCCTGAGCTGATCAAGCCGTGGTTTAGCCGCCGCCAACGGCGACGACGATCTCAAGTTTGTCACCCGCAGACAGGGACTGAGTGGTGAATGTGCTGCGCGGCACGATCTCGCCATTGCGTTCCAGCGCGATGCGTTTCCCGGTCAATCCCATCTCCTCGATGAGCGCGGCGACGGTAGCGTTGGCGGGAAGTTGGCGAGGTTCGCCATTGATGCTGACGGTGATCACTTTGCTCTTATTGCCCATGATAGAATCTGCGCCGCATTCTACTATAAGCGGGTGTAGTTCAATGGTAGAACGGCAGCTTCCCAAGCTGCATACGAGGGTTCGATCCCCTTCACCCGCTCCATTCCCATGGTTTTGTCCAGAAACTCTGTCATCGTTCCAATATAGCGTTCCAAGTCGCCGAATTCGCCGTGGCTGCCGGGTACGAGCAGCAGATGTACTTGTTTGTCCGAGCGGTTCGCATATATTTCCTGCGCTTCACTCATCGGAACTGTTTCATCCTCGGTGCCGTGAGCCAGCAGCACGGGACAGTTAACTTTGCCGATGGTACGCAAGGGTGCGATGTCGTCGAAACGGTAGCCAATGACGAGCTGTACGTAGAAAAGAATATAGGCGCCCAGCGGCCAAAATGGTATCCGCCTGGATTTCAGCCAGCGGCGCATCATGGTCGCTGGGTGTGCAAACGCGGAAAGGCTGACAACAGCTGCCAGATCATGTCGCTGTGCAGCCAATAGCAGCGCGGCACCCGCGCCTACGGAATGCCCGACGACGCCGACGCGAGTTTCGTCCACATCGCCCTGTACTTGCAGCCATTCCAGCGCGCTTTCCAAGTCTGCGGCAAAGCGCGGCAGGGAAGCAAAACTGTCTCCATCGCTGCGTCCATGGCAGCGGGCGTCAAAGAACAGCAGCGCATAACCCGCCTCGTGCAGCGGCTTTGCCAGAGGCAACATCATTTCGGCATTGCCGCCCCAGCCGTGCAGTACAGCCAGAGCAGGCGCGCGTTCACCGGCAGGAATGAACCAGCCGAACAAGGTCATGTTGCGTGCAGTCTGAATTTTCACTTCGCGCCAGGGCAGGCCGTCGGGCACACCGTTTTCGCGAACGCGCGGGGCCGCCAGACCGGCCCGAATCAGGCGATTGAAAATTAATACGGCCAGCAAAAAACACAACGGCAGAGCGAGTACTAGTTGGATCGAGTTGAGGGCACTCACGACATCATTGCCTTTTCAGCGAAATTTGCGCAGGTAATGCTTTTCAAAATAACGCTTCGCCCAGTGAAACAGGCGCGATGACGGCAGTACCCAGTTGCGTTTGAGATCCCGATAAACAAGAATACCGGCATCGACGCTATCGACGATGCAGATCAGCTCGGTCCTCGGACGTGCTGCCGGTGCTTTGCCTTCAAGCGCCAGCAGCAGATTCTCTGCCGCGGCACATGCCTGCAGGTCGGCCATGTGCGCCTGCTTCGGCAACCAGTCCGGTCCCGGATAACTGCCGGCATCGCCGGCCACGAACACATGCTTCGCACCCTTGACCGCGCAGAACTCGTCAGCAGGGAAAAAACCGCCTTCGGACAGGGCAAAACCGCTGTTTTGTGCCCATCGCGGCCCTGTCAGGCCGGGCATGAACAGGATGAGGTCTGCCGGAATGTCGGCGGCTTCGGTGCTTACGGCAGTTGCGGAAAAAGCCTTGATCTTGTGCCCAAGTTGCGTGGCTATTTCCCGTTTTTTCATCTCTGCGAGCAGCCCGTGCACCGCTTTTTCGCCCAGACGCTTGCCCGGTTCGGCAGCTGCGTTGAAAAAGGTCAGTTGAAAGCGGTCGCGCTTGCCCTGCTGGCGCAGCCAAGTGTCCACGCCGAACAACAGTTCGAACATCGGCCCGCCACGCATAGCGGAAGGTTCCTTAGGATTGGTTCCGAAGCCGAAAGCGATGTTGCCGCCATTCATCTCGCGCAGCCTTTGTCCGATGGCTTCTGCGGCGGGCACGCCTTCGCACAGCGTCAGCGCATGCTCGATGCCCGGCATGCCTTTGAGGAAACGCCCTCCGGTGGCGATGATGAGTGCGTCATTTTCAATTTCACCACTGTCGGTCAGCACGGTGCGCCCGCCATTCTTCAGGCCGGTCACGCTGCCGGATACATGATCGATGCGGTATTTTTTCAGGAAGCGGTCCAGCGGGATGATCAGGTCCGAACCTTTCCGGATGCCAGGTGGTATCCAGATCAGGCTGGGCAGGTAGACAAACTCCGCGCTCGGCGAAACGAGCGAGATGTGTGCTGCGGGTGCGCGCTGCCGCAGCTCGCGGGCGGCGGTCAACGCGGCAAAACCGGCACCCAGTATGACGATGCGGGCTGATTCATGGGACATGTGCGGTCTCCGGCGATAGTAAAGGTATATGCGACGATTCGATCAGCGGATACGCCATGAGGCATGGCAACTTACGCAAGCATTGGTCAGGCTGGGCATCAGAGCCAGTGCGCGGTCGCGCGCTCCCGCTTGTGCCGCCTTGGCAAATTCGCTGGCGGCGCGGTGGCCTTCCATGCCCAGCGCACGCATGGCTTGTGGCATATACGGACCCGGGCGTGCATCGAAAGGTTTATCCCTGTTCCGGCCTTGGACGGAAAGACCGAGTTGTTGTTCGGCGACCGCACCGGCTTCCTTGATCTTGTCTGTTGCGACCAGTCCGAGAATCTCGTTAAGCGCCACCAGATTGGCGAGCATCTCTTGTCGCAGTGTCTCCTGCGCTGGCGGCGGCAGGGTGGCCAGTTGGCGTTGGTCTTCAGCCATTAACGGGCCCGCCAGCAGCAAGCCAACGAGCCACAGAGGGCGCAGACGGTCTGCTTTCATTCGTGAAACTCGTGCCAGAGTGCGTTGACCACGGCGAACAGAATGGCCATTGCAAGGCCCAACATCCAGGTGAAATACCACATGCGAATCTCCTTGAGTTTAATAAGCGGAATGATCGTTAGTCTCGATGTAGGCGTTGGTGACCTTGCCCGCCATCATCTTGTATGCCCAACCGGTATAAGTGATGACGATGGGCGTGAAGATCAGCGCTGCCCAGAACATCACTTCCAAGGTCAGGTGGCTGGAGACGCTGTCCCATACCGTCAGGCTGGAGCGCGGATCGCTGGACGAAGGCATGATGAAGGGAAACATGGCGACACCCGCTGTGCCGATGACGCCAAGTTCAGCGACACCGCTGGCAATGAAGGCCAGCACCGGCTTTTTCGCCCAGGCAAACAGCAGGGCCAGCAGGCCGCCGGCGAAGGCAGCGCCCGGTACTGCCCAGAGTGCAGGATGCCTTACGAAATTGTCCAGCCATGCGCCCGTCTGAATTTCGACTGTCTTGTCCAGCGGGTTGGGCAAGGCACCGGGATCAACCACCGAAGTAATGACATAGCCCGGCATGTCCGAAGCAACCCAGATACCGGCAATGGTGAAGGCAGCCAGCATCAGGGTGCCGAAGATCAGCGAAGCTTTTCTGGCGCGTGCATAAACGTCACCCTCGGTGCGTATCATCAGATAGTTCGCGCCGTGGAAGGTGAGCATGGACAGGCTTACGGCGCCGGACAGCAAGGCGAACGGATTGAGCAGGCCCCAGAATGTTCCGGTATAGACCGGCATCAGGTTGTCTTCGAAGTGGAAGGGGACACCTTGCAGCAGGTTGCCGAACGCGACACCAAAGATCAGCGCGGGTACGCTACCGCCGATGAACAGGCCCCAGTCCCAGGCGCTGCGCCAGCGCGGATCGGCCACCTTGGAACGGTAGTCGAAGCCGACGGGACGGAAGAACAGCGCCCACAAGACGATCAGCATGGCTCAGTAGAAGCCCGAGAAGGCGGTCGCATAGACGAGCGGCCAGGCGGCGAAGATGGCGCCGCCGGCGGTGATGAACCAGACCTGGTTGCCGTCCCAGTGCGGGCCGACGGTATTGATGACGACGCGGCGTTCCACGTCGCTTTTGCCGACGAAAGGCAGCAGCGTGCCCACGCCCATATCGTGGCCGTCCATGACTGCAAAGCCGAGCAGCAGCACGCCGACCAGCAGCCACCAGATGATTTTCAGGGTTTCATAATCGAGCATGATATTTTCCTCACTGTGCGGATTTCAGGGCGGGTACAGCTTCTCCCGCGTAACGGCCGGTGCCCAAACTGGAAGGACCGAGGCGTGCATACTTGAACATCAGGTACATCTCTACCACCAGCAAGCCGGTATAGAAGAACATGAAGCCGGCGATCGAGCCGTACAGGCTGTTGACCGAAATAGTCGAGGTGGAAAGATGCGTCGGCAGGATGCCGAATATGGTCCACGGTTGCCGACCATATTCCGCGACGAACCAGCCCATCTCCGAGGCGATCCACGGCAGCGGGATGAACCACACTGCCCAGCGCAGCAGCCAGCGCTTTTCCTGGAAAGTGTTTTTGGCCGAGTACCAGAACGACAGCGCAAACAGTGCAAAGAAAGAGAAGCCCAGAACGACCATGATGCGGAAGGTCCAGAACATGGGGGCGACCCTGGGGATGGAATTGCGCGCCGCCTGTGCGATCATTTCCGGCGTTGCCAGGGAGACATCGGCGGTGTATTTCTTCAGCAGCAAGCCGTAGCCCAGATCGGCCTTGTGCGTTTCGAAGTCGGCTTTGGTCGCATCGTCTGCTGTCTTGGCGCGCAATTTCTCGAGCGCCTTGACGGCAATGATGCCGCTCTTGATGCGTTCGACGGCGCGTGCTTCAAGCTCGTCTATGCCGGGAATCTGTGTGTTCGCGGAGCGGGTGGCGATCAGGCCGAGGGCGTAGGGGATCTTGATCTCGGCCCTGTTCTCGCGCTTCTCGTCGTCTGGAATTGCAAACAGAGTAAAGGATGCCGGGGCTGGCTCGGTCTTCCACATGCCTTCCAGCGCAGCTAGTTTAGTCTGCTGGTGTTCGGTGACGGCGTAGCCGGATTCGTCGCCCAACACGATCACGGACATGGCCGATGCAAAGCCGAACGCGGCCGCGATGCGGAACGAGCGCTTGGCGAATTCGATATCCCTGCCTTTCAGCATGTACCAGGCGCTGATACCGAGCACGAACATGGAGCCGGTGACGTAACCTGCCGACACGGTATGCACGAATTTGGCCTGTGCTGCCGGGTTGAACACCAGGTCTTTGAAAGACGTCATCTCCATGCGCATGGTCACGTAGCTGAATTGCGAACCCACCGGGTTCTGCATCCAGCCGTTGGCGATAAGTATCCACACCGCAGACAGGTTGGAGCCGATCGCCGTGAGATAGGTGATCAGCAGGTGCCTGCGTTTGGAAAGCTTGTTCCAGCCGAAGAAGAACAGGCCGATGAAAGTGGATTCGAGGAAGAACGCCATCAGACCCTCGATGGCCAGCGGCGCGCCGAAGATGTCGCCGACGTAGTGCGAGTAATACGCCCAGTTGGTGCCGAACTGGAATTCCATGGTGATGCCGGTGGTGACGCCGAGCGCGAAGTTGATGCCGAACAGCTTGCCCCAGAACTTGGTCATGTCGCGGTAGATTTCCTTGCCGGTCATGACGTACACCGTCTCCATGATGGCTAGCAGGAACGAAAGGCCCAGCGTCAGGGGGACGAACAGGAAATGGTAGAAAGCCGTGGCGGCAAACTGCAACCGCGACAGGTCGACGACTTCTTGGGTGATCATTTGTGTTTCTCCTCGTGTGGTTCATTTGTGTTCAATGGCGGTGGCGCGATCAGGGCGGCGGCGACCCGATCCGGATCCATGCCCTCGGTCATGCCGTGAATCGACGGATGGCTGAAGAAGGCATACCAGAGGCCGTAGAGCAGCAACAGCTTGACCGCCAAGGCAATGGTGATCTCGCGGCGCAGCGTCTTTTTCGCGCCGTCAGTGTTGCGCTTTAGCCGTGGCAGTTGCATGTGTGGCCTTGTTCGCCGCTGTGAGCGTGGTCATCGTCGCCCGGATCGCTATGGTCGTGGTTGCAACCTTCGCTGGCTGGTTTCACTCGACCTGCGAGGAATGCCTCCACTGCCATGCCTGGATCGCTTTCTTCAGTAGCGACCACCAGCACGCCGCGTGCGGCCAGATGCTCGATAAAGCCTGCTCCGGCACCGCCGGTGATCAGCACATTCATGCTGTCGAGGGGGTGTGCGGCGCGATGATCGAAGCCATGGATGGCCATGTCGGCATCAAAATCGAGTCGTTCAACTTCGCGGGAAGGTTTCTGTCCGTCGGCTTCGAAGACAATGAAGCGACGCGCACGTCCGGCGTGGCCAGTAACGGTGCGGTAATTCTGGCTGGTAACTGCTATACGCATGAGATTCTCCTGACTATTAGTTGGGAGGAAGCGACGAGCGTCGAAGCAGCGGGGAAGTACTGTTTGCGAGAGGAGTGCACCCGGACTGTTTCTGGCAGCAAAGGCTACGCCGCTTCCATGCGCTCTGCAATGCAAGGCGTGTGCCATGTTTGTCAGAAAAAATCTAACGGCCTAACTTCGTTGCTGTTTTCAGATCTGCTTGCGGCGAATTGTCGCATGCGTGCGATCGAAATAAACAAGATATTTCTGCCATGGTGGCAGGAATATCTGCCACCATGGCAGAATGCACTACTCCCCAAGTCGCTTTAGTTTCCGGTATAGCGTTCTTTCGCTGATACCGAGTTCGGTCGCCAGCTTTTTTCGGCTGCCGCGATGATGTGCGAGCCGGGTCTCCAAGGTCTGGCGTTCCAGTTCTTCCAGGCTTGCGCATTTGGCGGTATTGTTTGCATGCACCGCGTGACCTGAACGCACTTCCTCGGGCAAATGTATTGGCTGTATGGCTTCGCCATCGCATAACAGGCTGGCGCGCTCGATGATATTCCGCAATTCGCGCACATTGCCGGGGTAGTCGTAGTGGAGCAACAAATCAATGGCTTCTTCGGAAATTACCAGATTTCGGTCGGCCGCAACGCGTGACAAAAGAGATATTGCCAGCAGGGGAATATCGGAGGATCGTTCGCGCAAGGCAGGCAGTTCAACCGGAAATGTATTGAGCCGGAAGTAAAGATCTTGCCGGAAGCTGCTGCTGGTCACCATTTCGCGCAGGTTGCGGTGTGTCGCCGAAACCAGACGGATATCTGCTTTATGCGGTTCGGCGGAGCCGACGCGCCGATATGTGCCGGTTTCAAGCAGGCGCAAGAGTTTGACTTGCATGACCAGAGGAATGTCACCCACTTCATCGAGGAACAGTGTTCCGCCACTGGCAACCTCGATCAACCCTACGCTTCTGGTGTTGGCGCCGGTAAATGCACCGCGTTCGTGACCGAACAGTTCGCTTTCGAACAATGTTTCGGTCAGCCCCGAGCAATCAAGTGCAACGAAAGGCTTGCCAGCCCTGCGGCTTGCATCGTGTATCGCCCTGGCTACGAGTTCTTTGCCGGTACCTGACTCTCCCAAGAGCAGCACGGTGGCCTCCGAAGGCGCAACTCGCGCAACCATTTCCAGCATGTGTTTAAAGGCTGGCGCTCGCCCGACCAGTCCCTGTGCATCGGAAAGTCCACGGGCAACAGCAAGAGGCTCCATTTTCTCGATGAAGTAGGCGATATCCCCCTTGGCGTCGCGTATGGGCGATAACTCGATGTTGACATAAGCCTCTCCCTGCGGAGTTTGGTGCAGGTGAAGTACACGTTCCCGTTGCCCTGAACGGAGGCTTTGCTGAAGTGGACAGGTTTCGCCTGCCTGATCGCAGGGGACGCTGAAATGGTGGGAAATATCGAAACAGGTGCGACCTGCATAAACCTGGTTTACACCGAAGCTGCGCCGGTAGGCATTGTTTGCTGCCAGTACCCTGTATTGGCGATCACACAGAATATGTGGCTCCGGAAGTGTCTCTATGAAGGATACAAGTTCGGGGAGTAGGGGAGATTTCATAATGCCGCAATTCCACTTGATTGACAAACACTGCCATGATGGCAGTGCTGACACCGCTATACAAGCTATGACAGTAAGGCGGTTTTCACAACTAATTGTATTTTATGAAACTAATTTTTTGGTGATGTGGCTCGAATCTTGCGGTTGAGATTACCTGTCTGCATTTAAAGGTAAAGAATCCAATCGTGGTGTTCCGGCAAATCAGAAATGCTCCGACCGGTGCTTACAGTTATATCCTGGGTGATCGCAACAATCCGGTCTGCATAGTCGTGGATCCGGTTGCTGAAAGCCAGGATGTGCTGCTCGCGCTGATTGGTGACTTGGGGCTGGATTTACATTTAATTTTGCTGACCCGAGCGCATTCGACTGCAGGCCAGAGCGCGGTCTCGTTGCGTAACCGAGCTGGTGGAATCATTGTCGCCGGTTCGGGCTGCAAACACTTGGAAGCTGATTTGCAAGTGGCTCATGGCGCACACCTGACGTTCGGTGATGAGGTCGTGCATGTCATTGGTACCCCCGGTAACACGCGAAGTAGCGTGTGCTACCGTTGGAGGGACAGGTTGTTTTCCGGTGATACCTTGCTCATTGGAAATTGTGGCAACACCAATATGCCTTGCGAAGATCCGGGAAGCCTGTTCGACAGTGTGACGACTCGACTGTTTACGATGCCGCCGGAAACGCTGGTTTATCCGGGGCTGGATGTAAATGGACGCACTGTATCCACCATAGCAGAGGAAAAGGTATCGAATCCATGTTTCAGTAACCGCAGCAGGGATTCCTTTGTGGCGCTAATGTCTTCTTAGCTGGTACCGAGCGGCACTAAACTTCGCAGCCCTTCCTAATTTATTGATCCAGATGGGCTGAGACGATTCGAAACTACATTTTTTACAAGGCTGAAATATACGCATAACTACGTACATTTATGTAAGTTGCCGAAGCAAGGCTATAACAATTTCTCCCCGATCAGTTTTCTTGGATTCATCGGCTTAAAATTTTGCCGGTTTCATTTTTTGAAAAATTCGGAATGGCTGTACATAAATTAACAGATGTTTGATGCATATTTAACGCAAGCTTGACGCAGGCGGTTTTAACTGAGAGGATGCCGACTGGTCTGCATTTGGAGCGCTAACCCGATGAAACCACTCGGGTAATTTTGATTCAAAGCTGACTTTTGATTTGGATCGTTGCCGGTGGCTATACCGCTGTTAATTAGAAAGTTTATGAAAGCCGTAAGTATGCTGTAAGGGAAAGGTGCGCAAGACACATCGCGGCTAAAAGGTGTGTTCTGCGCATTTATTGTTAACTTGCTCGAGGAGGAGACTACTGTGGAAGCTACGCAAGCGACACCAGTAAAGTACGATATGGAAGTCGTCCGATGGTTCACCATCGCGGCTGCCATTTATGCAGTCGTTGGGAC
>DAICZN010000030.1 GCA_027311105.1 Gallionella sp. | reverse complement strand
GTCTTGGGCAGGTTGATCTTGAGCGCCTGCGGTGCCAGCAGCGGCGCGGTGATGATGAACACAACCAGCAACACCAGCATCACGTCCACCAGCGGCGTGACATTGATCTCGCTCATCATGCCGTCTTCCTGAGAAGAGTTTCCGAATGCCATATGGGTACCTTACAGTTTGTAATCGTGTTTCTGCGCCAGGCGCAGAAAGTCGTGGGCAAAGTTTTCGAGATCGGTCACATGCACCTTCAGGCGGCGCAGAAAGAAGTTGTAGGCCAGCACTGCGGGCAGTGCAGTGGCGATGCCGATAGCCGTAGCAATCAGCGCTTCGCCGATGGGACCTGCCACAATGTCCAGCGAAGCCGAACCGCTTTTGCCGATATCCTGCAGCGCATGCATGATGCCCCACACAGTGCCGAACAATCCGATGAAAGGTGCGGTGGAACCGATGGTCGCCAATTCCGCCAGACCGCGCTCGTGAAAACGCTGAATATTCTGCAACTGCTGGCGCAGCATGCGTTCCAGCACCTCGTGCGGCGCCCCCAGATGCTTCAGGTCATGTTGCGCCTCGTTCATGGTTTTCAATTCGGCAAATCCGGCTTGTGCCAGGCGCGCAATGTCGCCCTGGCTATCCTGTGCGACTTCCCCCGCTTCGCTCCATTCACGCACCGACCAGAATCTGTCGTTGAAAGCGCGGTCATCTTTTTTTGTTTGCCATTGCCTCCACAATTTGAGCAATGCAATGGACCAGGTCACGACGGACAAAATAATCAGCAACAACAGCGTCGCAGAGACGATGGGAGAATTGACGGAAAACAGATTGTTCATCCTGCGTTGTCCTCTAGAGAAAATTTGATCGGAACAAGAAACCGTTGCGTGACAGGGTGGCCCAAATGACGTGCAGGCGTGAAATGCCAAGTCTTGACTGTCTGCAGCGCCGCGTTATCCAGTATGTCGTAACCGCTGCTCTGATGCAGCTTCACATCGCCCGCCGTACCTTCGGCCAGCACTTCGACATCCAGTACCACCTTCCCATGATAACCCATGCGCCGCGCAACCAAAGGATAGGGCGGGCGCGGGTTGTTCAGATAATCGGCCCTGTAATCCGGCTCGGTATCGAGCACCACCGGTGAGGGCGGCGTGGCTATCTGCTGCGCGGCAGAGGATGGTACGGCATTCTGCTGCGCTGGCTGAACCTCCTCATTCACCGCAGGCTGCGAGGACGGAAGGGGCTTAGGCTCAGGCGCGCGCGGTCTGAGTTTGGGCTGGGGAACGACGTCTGCCTGCTGCGTCTGCATATTGGCAAAAGAGACCGACATCTCATTAACCAGCACGGCAGGCGACTCCGACCGCATCCGATACGCTGCCAACACTGCCATATGCAGCAAGACAACCAGGCCGACCACAATGGCCCGCTCATGCAACGGGGACCGCTCCGGCGGAAAAGGGAAAGAATACGGCGTAACCATGAATAACTTCAACGAAATCTAATGACCTGCATCGTACCAGTGCCAATACCGGGTAGCCAACTAAGTGCAATCCCGCACAAGCCGATCGATTGCAGGGACTGAACCGGCATGCAGCAAAAAATGGGCAGGAAAATCCCGGCTCTTCAAGAACCTCCGCACGAGACACTCACCCCATCCGCTATAATCCGCACCATGTCTTCCATCCAATTGCTCCCCGACCTGCTCATCAACCAGATCGCCGCCGGCGAGGTGATCGAACGCCCCGCTTCGGCGTTGAAAGAATTGCTGGAGAACAGCCTGGACGCAGGCGCAACGGACATCGCAGTGCAACTGGAGGGCGGCGGGATCAAGCTGCTGAGAGTGCGCGACAACGGCAGTGGCATCGCGCCGGAGCAGCTGCCGCTGGCGCTGATGCGCCATGCCACCAGCAAGATCACCTCGCTCGACGACTTGCAACGCGTCGCCAGCATGGGATTCCGCGGCGAGGCGCTGGCCAGCATGGCGGCAGTTGCGCAGGTGACGCTGACCAGCCGCAATGCCGATGCTGCACATGCCTGGAAGATCAATGCTGCCGACGGTACCCAGAGCGCCGCCACGCCCGCAGCTCACGCCCACGGCACCAGCGTCGAGATACGCGAGCTGTATTTCAACACCCCGGCACGGCGCAAGTTCCTGAAGAGCGAAAGCACCGAATACGCCTGGTGCGAAGAGACGTTCAAGCGCATCGCGCTGTCGCGGCCGGATGTCGCGTTCTCGTTGCAGCACAATGGCAAGATGGTGTTGCAGTTAGCTGCATCAAGGAGAACTCCCTCACCCTGCCCTCTCCCAGAGGGAGAGGGTTCTGCTGGTCTTCCCTCGCCCTTTGGGATAACCAGCGACTTGCCCGCTAGCGGGCTTAGTCGATTGGCTAGTAGTTCCATCAGAGGGATGGAGGGTGAGGGTATGCACTCGTTGCAACAACGCATCACCGCCATCCTCGGCGCAGAATTCGGCCAGCATGCCGTAAACGTCGAGCGACAGATCGGCGCATTGCACCTCTACGGCATCGCCGCCCTGCCCGCCTATTCACGCTCCACGCGCGACGAGCAATATTTCTTCGTCAACGGCCGTTTCGTGCGCGACAAGGTGCTGATGCACGCCGTGCGCCAGGCCTATCAGGACATCCTGCACCACCAGCGCCATCCCGCTTTCGTGTTGTTCATCGAGGTGCCGCCGGAGCAGGTGGACGTGAATGTGCATCCGGCCAAGAGCGAGGTGCGCTTCCGCGAAAGCCAGGGCATCCACCAGTTCGTGTTCCATGCTTTGCAGGATGCGTTGAGTGCGACGATGCAGGCATCCGCGCCTGCGCCGGCTATCGCAGTTCCGGAAGACGCCCCGAACAACTCGTTTGTTCCGACGCAGCAACAACGCATCTCTTTCGGTGCGGCGCAACCGCAGGCTGCCTACAAACTGTGGGAATTCCAGACTCAGTCGTTGGGATCCAGGATCGAGGATCGAGAGTCTGAAAACGGCGCGCACCGCGGCACAGCTCAATCCTCAATCCAAAATCCTCAATCCTCACAAGAACACCCGCTCGGCTTCGCCCTCGGCCAACTCTCAGGCATCTATATCCTCGCGCAGAACCAGCAAGGTCTCATCGTCGTGGACATGCATGCGGCACATGAACGCATTGTGTACGAGAAACTGAAGACCGCCTTCGACCGGCAGCAGATGCCGACACAGCCGTTGCTGATCCCGGTGACGTTCAGTGCCGACACGCTGGATATCGCCACCGCCGAGGAAGAACAGGAAGCCTTGCACCAACTCGGCTTCGAGCTGGCTCCGATCTCCACCAACACGCTGGCGGTGCGCGCCATGCCGGCCATGCTCAAGCAAGCCCGCGCCGAAGCGGCCGCCCGCGAAGTGCTGCACGAACTGCGCGAGTTCGGCGCGAGCCGCGCACTCACCGAACGCCGCAACGAACTGCTCGCCACGCTCGCCTGCCATTCCGCCGTACGCGCCAACCAGCAACTGAGTCTCCCCGAGATGAACGCCATCCTGCGCGAGATGGAACAGACCGAGCGCGCCGACCAATGCAACCATGGCCGTCCGACGTGGTTTCAGGTTACGCTGGCGGAACTGGATGCGATGTTTATGCGCGGGAAGTAAAGACTCAGACTCTACAAACTCGATATTGATAGGTTATTGAATCAATAAGATATACTCGTCACATGACTACTGGTTCTGAAACACTATATCGGCAATTGGGACGTCTCATCGAGACGATGCCAGACCTTACCCAATCACCAATTCCTCAAAACGTACACTTGTGGGTTGCTCGTGCTTTCGCACTTGTGAAAGAAGTCGGCAATCTAGCCGATCCCTCACTATTTACTGTGGCGGCAAACACTTTGGGGGAATCGGGAAGATCAGATTTTGAATACCATAGAAGAATCAATGCTGCCCATGAAATAACCGCAATTGTCTATCGTGCTTTTGCTGTTGCGGAAACAAAGGCTCCTGCAGGCGCAAGTGGAGCATTTATTCCTGTTGGTAATAGTTTTGATGTTTTCGCAGCACTCTCCAAGCTTTTTCAGTCCGCCTCTAAAGATGTATTAATTGTCGATCCTTACATGGATGAAACAATCCTTACCGAATTTGGTATCGCGATTCCTGAGGGAGTAACACTCAGACTATTATCTGATCAATCTAGCTATAAACCCACTTTAGAGCCTGCTGCAAAAAAATGGGTAGCTCAGCACGGATCACTGCGTCCATTAACTGCTCGGATTGCGCTGGCAAAGACTCTGCATGATAGAGCCATTTTCATTGATCAAAAGACTGCGTGGACGCTTACACAATCACTTAAGGATTTTGCCAAAAGATCGCCTGGTGAGATCGTTCGTGCTGACGATACTGCTATTTTGAAAATTTCCGCATATGAATCGATATGGCAGTCTGCTTCAGTTATTGTTTAAGCAACGCTGAGGACTAATTTAATTTTTTGCGAACTACATCAACATTGAAATATTCAACAACCCGCATCGCCTTCGCCTCCTTCATCGGCACCGCCATCGAGTTCTACGATTTCTACATCTACGGCCTCGCCGTTGCGATGGTGATCGGCCCAGTGTTTTTCCCCAACAGCGATCCGGCAGTTCAAGCGCTGAACGCCTTCCTTACCTTCGGCATCGCCTTCATCGCGCGCCCTTTCGGCGCGCTGCTGTTCGGCCATTTTGGCGACCGCATCGGGCGTAAGACGACACTGGTGGCTTCGCTGTTGGTGATGGGCCTCTCCACCACGCTGATCGGCGTGCTGCCGAGTTATGAAGCCGTGGGCTGGGTCGCACCGGCGCTGCTGTGCCTGCTGCGCTTCGGCCAGGGCATCGGCCTCGGCGGCGAATGGGGCGGCGCAGCCTTGCTGGCGGCGGAATATGCGCCCAAGGGCAAACGCGGCTGGTTCGGGATGTTCCCGCAGCTCGGACCTCCTGTCGGCTTCCTGTTTGCGGTCGGCAGTTTCCTGTTGCTGTCGCAATTTCTTGACGATACACAGTTCCGTGCCTGGGGCTGGCGCATCCCCTTCCTTGCCAGCGCGGTGCTGGTGGTCATCGGGCTTTATGTGCGGTTAAAGCTGGAAGAGACGCCGGTGTTTCTCAAAGCCATGCAACAAGCTAATTCCGTTCGCCCTGAACTTGATGGAACTACTAGCCATTCGACTAAGCCCGCAAGCGGGCAAGTCGCTGGTTATGTCGAAGGGCGAGTCGTTCATGCTTCGACAGGCTCAGCACGAACGGGATATAGGAAATTGCCGCTGTCGGAGTTGTTCGCCCATCACACCAAACCGCTGATCCTCGGCGCCCTGACCATGGTGGTGTGCTACGCGCTGTTCTATATCGCCACGGTGTTCTCATTGAGTTACGGCGTCACCACGCTTCACATCCCGCGCCCGCAATTTCTTGGCATGCTGTGCGTAGCTGTTGTCTTCATGGCGGCTGCCACGCCACTGTCCGCTTGGGCAGGCGATCGTTATGGACGCCGTCCGGTGCTGCTGATAGCGGGTAGTGCCGCTTTGCTATCCGGTTTCCTGATGGCGCCTATGCTGGGCAGCGGCTCGCCTATATTGATCACCGCGTTCCTGAGCCTCGAATTGTTCCTGATGGGCGCGACCTTCGCGCCGATGGGGGCGCTGCTGCCGGAACTATTTCCGACATCTGTGCGCTATACCGGTGCAGGTGCTGCCTACAACCTGGGCGGTATCCTCGGGGCCTCGCTGGCGCCTTACCTCGCGCAGCAACTGGTGCAGCATGGCGGCCTTGCCTGGGTGGGCGGATATATCTCGGTCGCAGCTGCGATCAGTGTGCTGGCCGTGTCGGCGATACATGAGACGCGTCATCAGGAGTTGGCATGATAAATTATATTGAGCCGTTCGCCCTGAGCCTGTCGAAGGGCACGTCGTTCATGGTTCGACAAGCTGTGCGTGTGCTGTTGGGGCGTTTGCCCCTTACAGCCACGGCCTACCCCTTGCGGGTGCACCACGAACGGATTTGATAATGGGCCATTCATTGCCTCCCGCAATTTTCCTCCTGGGCCCAACCGCCAGCGGCAAGACCGGCGTCGCCGTGGAACTGGTGCAAAAACTTCCGGTGGAACTCATCAGCGTCGATTCCGCCTTGGTGTTCCGCGACATGGACATCGGCACCGCCAAGCCGGATGCCGCTACCCTTGCCCTCGCACCGCATCACCTGATCGACATTATCTCCCCGACCGAGGCGTATTCCGCTGCCGCCTTCCGCCATGACGCACTGCGCCTGATGGCAGACATCACCGCGCGCGGCAAGATTCCGCTGCTGGTCGGCGGCACCATGCTCTACTTCAAGGCACTGCGCGAAGGGTTGAGTCCATTGCCGCAAGCAGACGCTGCGTTGCGCGCCGAACTGGATGCCGAAATCGCCCGGCACGGCATCGAACACCTGCATGCCAAACTGGCCGAGGTCGATGCAGAGACTGCCGCCCGCCTCCACTCCACCGACACGCAGCGCATCCAGCGCGCGATGGAAATCTATCGTCTCAGCGGACAACCGATGTCGGTACTGATCAAACAGCAGGAACAAAATCCGTTACCCTACCGCATCCTGCCCATCGCGCTGATCCCGTCTGACCGCGCCGTGCTGCACCAGCGCATCGCCACGCGCTTTGCCGAGATGTTGAAACAAGGGCTGCTGGAAGAGTTACGCGGATTGCGGCAGAAATATCAGCTGCACCGCGACATGACCTCGATGCGTTGCGTCGGTTACAGGCAGGCTTGGGAATTTCTCGAAGGCGAGATCACTGAAGTGGAGCTGCTGGAGAAAGGTATCGCTGCGACTCGGCAACTGGCGAAACGCCAACTCACCTGGCTGCGCTCTACACCGGACATCATCGAACTGGATTGCCTTGCGCCTGAATTAGCACAGACTGTGCTCGAAACACTCGGCAAGCTTGTGATAACGTGATCCGAAGCTAAAAATCTGGAGCAAAGCGTGTTACTTATTGCGCCCCACATAAATCATGACATCCCCTGACATAGCCAAATCCAAGATTACGCAACTTGAAGCAGCTAGTGTGCAGTTTGATCGGGCTGCCACATTATTTATAATCGAACACGATTACATCTCAGCCGTCACGTTGGCATGCGCTTCAGAAGGCATCACTGGCGAATATCTTAAAGATCGCAAAGTAAAATCGCACGTTGAAGAACTTAAGGAGTTTGTTCAGTCAGAACTAGCGCCGGCCCTTAATCACAAAGAGATCAATGATCACCATATAAATTACGCCAGAAATTTTTTTAAGCATAAGATTTGCGAGGAATTCGAGCAATTTGAATTCGATCTTGAAGCAGAGGCGATCATCGCGTTATGCCGCGCCGCAGATAACCTTGCCAAGCTTACCGAAACCCCATCAGAAAAAACCGTCGAATTTATGGAATGGTTGAAGGTGCATCGCCCTGACTTAATAGGTAATGCGAAAATCGGATAGGTACTCATCAAGCATTTCGAACGAAACAACATGACTACCCTGCGAGCCATCCAAACCGACATCACCCAACTCAACATCGACGCCATCGTCAACGCAGCAAATTCGTCGCTGCTCGGTGGGGGCGGAGTCGATGGTGCCATCCATCGCGCCGCCGGCCCCGGGCTGTTGCAGGAATGCCGCACGCTGGGCGGCTGTCCGACCGGGCTGGCACGGCTGACGCGCAGTTATAAATTACCAGCCAAATTCGTCATCCATACCGTGGGGCCGGTGTGGCAAGGCGGTAACCAAAACGAAGCGAAGCTGCTGGCTTCCTGCTACCGCGAAAGCCTTGCCCTCGCCGCCGCACAACAGTTTGCCAGCATTGCTTTTCCCTGCATCAGCACGGGCGTCTATGGTTATCCGCCGGAACAGGCATGCGAGGTAGCGATTGCGGCAGTTCGCGATTTCCTGCGCACGCCCTGTTCCTTGCAGGAAGTAATCTTCTGTTGTTTCTCGGCGAGCGATCTGGCGCTTTATCAAGCCGCGCTTGCACGCAAGGAATGACCTGATTACGCCGCTGTATTGCCGCACAGGTATTTGGCCTATGATGGGCGCTTGATTCCTTCAGGAGAACGGATATGAGCACCATCAATTTCAAACGAATAATCAACGACACCCTGGACCATACCGTCGAACGTGCCACAAAAGCCCTCGCCGCCGAAGGTTTCGGCATCCTCACCCGCATCGACATGCACAGCAAGATCAAGGAGAAGACCGGCAAAGACGTCATCCCCACCGTGATCCTCGGTGCGTGCAACCCAAACCTGGCTTATGAGGCGTATACCGCGAACAGCGATGTGGCAAGCCTGCTGCCTTGCAATGCGGTGATCCGCGAAGTTGTCCCGGGCAAGATGTCGGTCGAATTCATCAAGCCGACCAGCATGATGAAAGTACTGGGCGACGCCAAGCTGACCGCATTGGCTACCGAAGCGGATATCAAGATCGAAAGAGCGCTGTCAAATGCCTGAAAG
>DAICZN010000025.1 GCA_027311105.1 Gallionella sp. | reverse complement strand
ACGCGCCTGGCTGCCCCGGTTCACACTATCAGGCTTCAATCCAGTCTCATTCAGACCATCGAGTTATCCAACCTCGACCTGTTCCAGGAAAGTGCCGAGACAGGCGATGGCAATCTGTTGCTGGAACGCCTGCGCATCCGGCTAGGCAAGGATGCCGTGTTCAGCATCGCACCCGCGGCGGACCACCGACCGGAACTGGCCTGGCGGCAATGCGAAGCGGGGGATGAAAGCAAACCGGCAGGCAAGCAGCAACGCCCGCTGTGGCTGCTGCCTGTGCCGCGGCCTTGCCAGAAAGAACGGTTGGAGTTGCAGTCCGGGCCGGAGCGTATCGAGAGCGGCTGGTGGGACGGCATGGATGTAACGCGCGACTATTATGTGGCGCAGGGGCGCAATGGTTCGAGGTTGTGGGTGTTTCGGGATCACGGTAGTGGTGAGTGGTTTGTGCATGGGTTGTTTGCGTGAACGGACGGGAGGATTTTTATGACCATACAAAAGAATTTCCCTCTCCCCCAGCCCCTCTCCCGTAAACGGGCGAGGGGAGAAGGTGATGTCGCAGATATAAGCAATTTCGCAGCACATCACACCCCTCTCCCACTTGTGGGAGAGGGGCAGGGGAGAGGGAAGATACTCAACAACGCTAAAACATTGCGCAGCCACCAGACCGAGGTCGAAGAGCGCCTGTGGTACCACCTGCGTGCGCATCGTTTCATGGGGCTGAAGTTCAAACGGCAAAAACCAATTGGTTGCTACATTGTGGATTTTGTATGCGTGGAACGTCGGCTGATTATTGAACTCGATGGAGGACAACACGCTGAACAGACGACATACGATCAGCATGGCTGCGCAACCAGGGCTTTACGGTGCTGCGTTTCTGGAACAATGAGGTGATGCAGGAGTTGGAGGGGGTGTTGGAAAAGATACGTATCACCCTTACCCTCTCCCCCAGCCCCTCTCCCGTAAACGGGCGAGGGGAGTAAGTTAAGTGGCTGCCCCGCAAGTATGAGCAAGTTCATCGAACAACTTCACTCCCCTCTCCCGCAAGCGGGAGAGGGGCAGGGGAGAGGGCAAGGGGAGCAAAGGGCTCTCTCAACTATGCCCCCCTACGCCGAACTCCACTGCCTCTCCAACTTCACCTTCCTGCGTGGCGCATCCCACGCTGAAGAGCTGGTGGAGCACGCTCACGAGCTAAACTACACGGCACTGGCCATCACCGATGAATGCTCGCTGGCCGGTATCGTGCGTGCCCATATGGCGGCGCAGAAATACGGATTGAAGCTGATCGTGGGCAGCGAGATTCGTTTTGCCGATGGCCCGAGCATTGTGCTGCTTGCAACAGACCGCACCGGCTACGGCAACCTGTCCGAGCTGATCAGCCAGGGGCGTCGCAACGCCATCAAGGGTAGTTACAGCCTTGCACTCAGCGATATCCAGAATGGTCTGCCGGGTTGCCTTGCGCTGCTGTTGCCGGACTCCATGCCTACCCTGGAACAGGCACAACAAGTCGCAACTATCTTTCCGGGACGATCCTGGCTCGCAGTGGAGCTGTTTCGCGCAGCAGACGACCCCGAGCGTTTATCCAGATTGATCGAGCTCGGAGCCGCAGCCAGCCTGCCCCTGGTGGCAGCAGGCGACGTGCACATGCATGTCGCACAGCGCCGTGCCTTGCAGGACACGCTCACCGCCATTCGCCTCTGCATGCCGGTGGCTGAAGCCGGGTTTGCGCTGCATCCGAATGCCGAGCGCCATCTGCGTGCGCGTGCCGAACTGGTGCAACTGTACCCGCCGGAGTTGCTGCGACAGACAGTAGTCGTCGCGGCGCGCTGCAATTTCTCGCTCGAAGAATTGCGCTACGAATATCCCGAGGAACTGGTTCCTAAAGATCAAACAGCCATCTCCTATCTGCGCCAGCTTACCGAGGAAGGTCTCTCGCTGCGCTTTCCGGACGGCGTGCCCGACAAGGCACGCATTCTGGTGGAATACGAACTGGCGCTCATCGAGGAGCTCAAATACGAGCCGTATTTCCTCACCGTGCACGACATCGTGCGCTTCGCCCGCAGCCGCGGCATTCTGTGTCAGGGGCGCGGCTCGGCGGCCAACTCCGCGGTGTGTTACGCGCTACACATCACCGAAGTGAACCCGGCCTGCATGGAGATGCTGTTCGAGCGTTTCATCTCCAAGGAGCGCAACGAACCGCCGGACATCGACGTGGATTTCGAACACGAACGGCGCGAAGAGGTGATCCAGTATCTCTATGCTAAATACGGCCGGGAGCGTGCGGCACTCGCAGCCACCGTCATTACCTACAAGCCCAAGAGCGCGATGCGCGACATAGGCAAGGCGCTGGGTTTCGACCTGGAGCAGGTGGATCGCCTGTCCAAATCCCTGGCGTGGTGGGATGGTCGCCAGGTGCTGCCGCAGCGCCTTGAGGAAGCGGGCTTCGATCATGCCAACCAGAAAGTGCGTCTGCTGATGCAGTTGCTCGACGAACTGATCGGCTTCCCGCGCCACCTTTCCCAGCACGTGGGCGGCTTCGTCATTGCGCGCGGCAAACTCTCGCAACTGGTCCCGATTGAGAACGCGGCGATGGCGGACCGCACCATCATCCAGTGGGACAAGGACGATCTCGATGCGCTGGGGCTGCTCAAGGTGGACGTGCTGGCGCTGGGCATGCTCACTGCCATCCGCCGTGCGCTGGACGAAGTGGGCAGGCTGCGCGGCAGACAAATCACGATGGCGGATATCCCGCGCGAAGATCCGGCCGTGTACGAGATGATAGGCCATGCCGATACGGTGGGCGTGTTCCAGATCGAATCGCGCGCGCAGATGTCGATGCTGCCGCGCATGCGCCCGCGCAACTTCTATGATCTCGTGATCGAGGTGGCCATCGTACGCCCGGGGCCAATACAGGGCGGCATGGTACATCCCTATCTGCGCCGCCGCGCAGGTACTGAGCCGGTGACCTATCCGAGCGAGGAGGTGAAGGATGTGCTGCAACGCACGCTGGGCGTGCCCATCTTCCAGGAGCAGGTGATGCGGCTCACCGTGGTGGCAGCCGGGTTCTCGCCGGGCGAAGCGGATGAAGTGCGGCGCTCGATGGCCGCATGGAAGCGCAAGGGTGGGCTGGAGCACCTGGAGCGGCGACTGGTCGATGGCATGAGTGCGCGCGGCTACCAGCAGGAATTCGCCCTGCAGATATTCCAGCAGATACTGGGCTTCGGCGAATACGGTTTCCCGGAGTCGCATGCCGCAAGTTTTGCGCTGCTGGTTTATATCTCAGCCTGGCTCAAGTGCCATGAACCGGCGGCTTTCGCGTGTGCACTGCTGAACAGCCAGCCCATGGGTTTCTACGCGCCCACCCAGCTCGTGCAGGCCGCCCGTCGTCACGGCCTCGAAGTGCTGGCGCCGGACGTGACCGCGAGCGAGTGGGATTGTATCCTGACTGCATTCCCCTCTCCCCAGCTCTCTCCCCACAGGGGCAAGGGGCGAATCTCCCAACCTGCACTGCGTCTTGGTCTGCGCATGGTGAATGGCCTTTCTCTGGAAGGTGCCGCACGTCTCACAGAAGCGCGTTCGCAGAAGCCATTCGACAGCGTAGAAGATATGGCCCGGCGAGCCGGGCTGGAAAACCGCGACCTCAAATGCCTGGCTGCGGCTGGCGCCTTGTCTACGCTGGCCGGGCACCGCAGGCAAGCCTACTGGGACGTGGCAGGCATCGAGCAGCACACGCCGCTCGCATTCTCTCCGGTCGAGGAAATTCAACCAGCACTGCTGCCCCTGACCGAAGGCCAGAACCTGGTTGCCGACTACGACAGCTTGGGGCTCACTTTGGGCAGACATCCGCTGGCATTGCTGCGCGACACTCTCCGTGCGCAACGATTGGTCACCGCTGCGGAGTTGCGTACGTTTCCGCACGGCAGGCTCACGCGTGCAGCCGGTCTGGTGATCGGTAGCCAGCGACCGGGTACCGCGAGCGGAGTGACGTTTGTAACCTTGGAAGACGAGACCGGGCCCATCAACGTGGTGGTATGGCGCGACCTTGGCGAACGGCAGCGGCGCGAGTTGCTGGGATCGCGGCTGCTGGCGGTGTACGGTGTGCTGGAGCGGCAGGGCGAGGTGGTTCACCTCATTGCGGGGTACTTGAAAGATTTGACGCCACTGCTGGGCGATCTGGTCACGCAGTCGCGGGACTTTCACTAATGCACGCCACTACTCATTCGCAGGTCACACCTTTTCTTCGAATGTATGCTTGTCGGAAATGAAAGCCACAGTCACACAGCCGGGCCCGGTATGCACGCAGCCTGTCATGCTCATCGGTGCGACATGAATCGCCACGCCGGATGCTTCCGCCTCCGCCCGCAGCCGCGCGAATCCCGGCATTTTCTGCACCGTTGACGGATCGCCGCCGTAGCCGACGCATATCGCCGGCGCCGGCAAACCCGCCCATACCGCACGGGTGACATTGGCAAACATGGTCTCGACCGCGACATCGAAGTGCCGCAATTTGGCGACCGGTCCGGTTTCATCCATGTGGCCGAGCAGGATCGGTTTGATATCGAGCATCGAACCCAGCATGAAGCCTGCCCAGCCGATACTCTTGTCGCCGCGCCTGGATGCGCGTTTGTAGATGTGCGACAGATCGGGAGGCACCATATAGCAGTACGTGTAGGGAACCAGTTCGCGGATGCGCGAATCGATCGCCGACGGCGCAGCGCCTGCCTTGATCATGCGTATCACCTCCGCGGCAAGCACCGCCGTGCCGGTGAAGATGTTGCCGCTGTTGATGACTGCCAGCGAAAAGTGATTGTCGATGCCGGCATCCTGTCGCACTTTCTTGTATTTGCCGAGGATCCCGATCGAAGCCTTCATTGCGTTTTCGTAGATGTCGCTACGCGACCGAGTCACCGTGAGGCAGAATACGTGGTCATACTTGCGCACCAGCTTGTCCAGAAACAGGTTTTCGATCTGTTCGCTTGAGTATGGGGTCGACTCGACCTGGAAGTCGGTCTTCTGCTCCATCTGTGCCGAGTGGAACTCCAAAGTCTGATTCCTGTTGCGGCGATCCTCGAAAGTCCGGTCGCCAATCCTGAGCGTGGTCGGCATCAGTTCTATGCCGTCGTCCTCGAAAAAGGAGTGCGGCAAATCACAGCTTGAATCAACCACCAATCCGATTCTCATTCTTTATTTCCTCCTGTTTTCGGCATCGTGAGCCATATTTTTGTGTATCGCGGCGCAAAGATTACACAGACTCTGAATTTGTGCCAGAGGAGAAAATAATGCATGGTCGATGCATGTTATTTTGTGTTGCTATATCAAAACGTTGGCATCCGGCCTGAATCGCATCACAAAAGTACTGGTCTGGTTTGATCTGCACTTGGAAGCAGGAGGCCAATTTTTTCTCGTGATGCGTCGCACAGATATTCAAGCTTGTCCGCAACTTGTTCGCAGCCTGAAGAGGACTGCAACTGTTGTCCTGCAGGTCATTCATCCTTGACGCTATAGCCAGCTTGGCTGCATACCCAGACCGGTTAGAGAAAAAATTCAACACCGGTTTGATTAGTCCTTGAAAATTTTCTGCGACATCCCAATTTGGAGAAAGGAGGTATCTGATGCATACAAAACCACGATCACGGACATTCCTGTTGCGCGCCATCCTGGCTGGAGGCCTTGCCGCGTTATTCTTCATGCTGTTGCCACCATTCGTTCCGCATGCGGACGGCGCCGATGCGTCGCCTCGTCCGGTGACACCGCGCGGTGAACTTGACGCCGAGGAAAAGGCAACCATCCAGCTTTTCGAGAAATCCCGGGATTCCGTAGTGTTCATTACGACCAGAGCACAAGTGCAGGACTTCTGGTCGCGCAATGTGTTCTCAGTACCGCGCGGCACCGGTTCCGGCTTCATCTGGGATGAGTCCGGCCATATCATCACGAACTTCCACGTTGTGGAAGACGCCAGCGAAGCGACCATCCGGCTGTCCAACGGCAAGGATTATCCCGCCACACTGGTTGGCAGCAGTCCCGCCCACGATCTGGCCGTGCTCAAGATCAACATCAACAACAAGCATTCTCCGCCGCTGCCCATCGGCACCAGCCACGACCTCAAGGTGGGACAGAAAGTTTACGCGATCGGAAATCCGTTCGGCCTGGACTGGACGTTGACCAACGGTATCGTCTCGGCGCTCGACCGGTCGCTGACTGAAGACAACGGCAATACTGTCGAACATCTCATACAGACCAACGCAGCCATCAACCCCGGCAATTCCGGCGGACCATTGCTTGATTCCGCCGGCAGGCTGATCGGCATCAACACTGCAATCTATAGTCCGAACGGCGCCAATGCCGGAATCGGCTTCGCAGTACCGGTGGACACCATCAATCGTGTCGTGCCGCAACTGATCCGAAAAGGAAAATATCTGCGCCCGGGACTGGGCATCGAAATCGACGAAAACATCAACGACCGTCTCACTGAAGCGCTTGGTGTAGACGGGGTAGTCATCCTGCGAGTGCCGCCCGGCTCTGCAGCAGCCGCTGCCGGCCTCAAGGGCGTCACCATCACGCGCAATGGCAGCGTCATCCCCGGCGACATCATCATTGCGATCGAAGGCAAGCCGGTCGACAGCGTCAGCAAGTTGCTGGCACGCATGGATGACTTCCGCATAGGAGATCAGATTCGAGTCAGCGTCATGCGCAACGGCAAGAAAGAAGAGGCACGGGTAACGCTACAATCCGGCAACTGAGCATCGTCATAGCCTGTTGCAGACTCATTCATTGGATTCTGTCGGCCGAAACCCCGTCCTTACTGAATGAGTCCCATATACAAGAACACGGCATAGCCACCGATAAGGCCGTAGCCAACAGGGCGGGGGATGCGTCCCAGGATGGCGATGGACAGGAAGTTGACTACACCCGCGCCGAGAATGATATAGATCCCCATTTGAAAGAAGGCGGGAACCTGGATCGGATTGAATATCGCAAACAGGCCGATGCACATCGGAATGCAGATATGCCCATCCCCGACCTGCGACGTCAGCACGATATCCTGTCTGCCGGTCCAGGTGTAATACAGCGCGAGGAACGCATTGGGCACGACCATCAGCAGGCCGCTGAACCA
>DAICZN010000006.1 GCA_027311105.1 Gallionella sp. | reverse complement strand
ACGGGGAAGAACGCGCCGATCACGATCAGGAAGATCGCGGGCGGGTTGCCCAATCCGAACCAGAGTATCGATAGCGGGATGAAAGCGATGGGCGGGATCGGGCGCAGGATCTGGATCAAGGGGTTGAACAGTTTGTAGATGTGGTCGTTCGCTCCCATCAGCAGGCCCAGTGGCAATGCCAGGGCAGTACCAACCAGAAAGCCCACCACAACGCGATACATGCTGGCATAGGCATCGCGGATCATCTCGCCGGAAAACAGCCAGGCCAGGTAGCCGGATCGGGACGGATCGAACGCTTCCGTCGGCAGCAGATATTCCCACCACTTCGCGATCACCGCCGTGGGGGCAGGCAGTATCTGCGGATTGACGATGGCGTGTGTGGACAGGTACTGCCAGATCGCCAGCAAAACAAAGGGCACCAGAAGTCCCTGCAGGGAAGCATATAACCTTGCCAGGATATTTTTCATCGAAGGTTCCGCCGGGCTACTTGATCTTCATCTCTTTTTTTGCCTGGTCGAGCAGGTCGAGGCGTACCCAGTCTTTTGCGGCCGGCACGGTGGCCAGCTTGCCAACGCCATATTTCTTCATCAGGTCGGCGGTGACCTGCACATGTTCGAGACTGACGTCGTAAGTGAAAGACGCATTGCTCATGGCATCCTGGTAGTCTTCATGGGTGAGCTGATTCTTGAACATCTGTTCGCGCACATACTTCTCCGCCAGCGCCGGATTTGTCTGGAAAGTCCTGGTTGCTTCCACGAACAGCTTGAGCACCCGTTCAGCGACGTCGCGCCTTTCCTTGTACATTTTCTCCGTCATCACCAGTACCCGTACCGGCTCTCCGATCGGCGTGTCATAGGGTTTGACCACTTCAACGCCGTATCCCTTGTTGATCGCCTGCGAAGATTGCGGCTCGGACTGGCACATGGCGTCGATATTCTTTTGCATCAATGCCTGGTTCAGGTCGGCGAACGGCATGAAGAATATCTGCACGTCCTTGCCCGGCTGGTCGGACCAGGTCAGGTTGTTCTTGGACAACTCGGCGGCCAGCAGCAGCTCCTGTGCGCCCCCGCGCGCCACGCCCACCTTCTTGCCCCTGAGATCGGCTACCGATCTGATGTTCAGGTCGGGGCGGCCGACTATGCGCGCACCGCCCTTGGCGAAGCCTGCGACCACATAGATCGGTACTCCATTGGCGCGCCCCGCGACAGCAGCATCAAGCGCGCTGGCGGCGATGTCGATCTCGCCCGCTATGGTTGCCGGAAGAATGTCGAGACCTTTGGCAAAGACCCTTTCCTCGATCACCAGATTGTATTTGGACGCGATCTCCTTCATGTAAGAGACCGCCCCGTAATGGGCGAACTTCAGGTTGCCCAGCCTGACGACATCCGGTGCGGCCTGCACGCCCAGCGAAAGGAACAAAGCACATGCGATCAGAATTATTTTTGAAGACTTCATGTAACCCCCTGAAAAAAAGAAGCGCATCGGCCGCCGGTTGAAAATTATACCTTCTGCACTGCCCCGGATTGCGGGAGTGGCGACTCTTGCCTGGTTCGGCCTTTGAGCTGCAAGGTTATTGCGAGGGGAGAGGTGGATCTTGCGCGCGGTTCAGTCGTCTCTTCCGGGAGACAGTGCAATTTTGTTAGGTTTCATTTGCTTATCCTGAAACCATGAATATTTCCGGCTCGCATGTCGTCGGCGGGCGACAGACGATTTTCGAATAATGGAATGCACGACCGATTTTGCCTCGATGATTGGCAATAACAAATCAATAAATCAACGGGATAAAAATTTCCTCCAGAGGCGGCATGATAGTTGCTCACTTTGAGGTCATGGCAATGACTGCGTGACCTCACAGATGAAACCTTGCGATATCCCGAATGTAATCAGGTCAACGACGACAGCTCCCCCGATCCGCCGCGGCAGCATGGTGCCACGTCCTTGGACAGGATTCTGGCGCGGGCTCTGGCTGGCGCTGTCCGGTGCCGACGTTTCGCGGCTGGGCGTAAACGCTCCCGCGTGGCAAGCCGCCGCATCCAGGCGGCGGGCGGCTTTGCTGGCCATCGTGTTCGCGAGCACCGCGGTGGCGGCGATCCTGCTTTTCTGCACCCAGACCGCAAGCAGCGGTCACCCGGTTCTGCACTTCATCCAGCTTGCCTTGTTTGTCGTGCTGTTCGGCTGGGTGACGGCCGGATTCGTGACCGCGATGATGGGATTCAGGGTGCAGTCGCATCCGGACCCGCACGCGCTGCCGCTCGCAGGCCTCGATCCGCGCACCCTGGATCGCGATGCGCGTACCGCCATCATCATGCCGATATGCAATGAGCCGGTTGACTCCGTGTTTGCGGGATTGCGTGCCACTTGTGAATCGCTGGCCAGGAGTGAAGCTGCCGGACTGTTCGATGTCTATGTGCTTTCCGATACCTATGATCCGGGTTTGCGTCTGCAAGAGTTGGCAGCCTGGTCGACTTTGCGCGAACAGATGGGAGATAACTGCAGACTTTATTACCGTCTGCGCCAGCGCCGTACCCGCCGCAAGGCTGGCAACGTGGCGGACTTTTGCCGTCGCTGGGGGCGCAACTACCGGTATATGGTAGTGCTCGATGCCGACAGCGTGATGACCGGGGACTCGATAACCACGCTGGTGTGCATGATGGAAGCGAACCCGAAAGCGGGAATCATCCAGACTGCACCACGGGCTTGCGGCGTGCAATCGTTGCATGCCAGATTGCAGCAATTTGCCGGACGGGTGGCCGGTCGCCTGTTCACGGCTGGTATGCAGTTCTGGCAATTGGGTGAATCCCATTACTGGGGGCATAACGCCATCATCCGCGTCGAACCGTTCATGAAACATTGCGCGCTGGATCTGTTGCCGGGGCAGGGCGGTCTCTCGGGCGAAATTCTTTCGCACGATTTTGTGGAGGCCGCTTTGATGCGCCGGGCGGGTTACCACGTCTGGCTTACGACCGATCTGGAAGGCAGTTACGAGCAGCAACCGTCCAATCTGATGGAGGAACTGCAGCGCGATCGTCGCTGGTGCCAGGGCAACCTGATGAACTTCCGCCTGATCACCGAACCGGGTTTCCAGGCCGTCCACCGCGCCATGCTGTTCACGGGCACCATGTCTTATGTATCCGCTCCATTGTGGCTCGGTTTTCTGCTGGTGAGCTTGAGCCTGCGGCTGCTGGAACCGCAGACCTCCGCTGCACTTTTGTTCCCCTGGCTGGGCATATCTTCCACGCTGGAATTGCTGTGGGCTTTGACGCTGACCCTGTTGTTTTTGCCCAGGGTCATGGCCGTGGTGGCAATCATGAAGCACGGCGAACAGGCGGCATATGGCGGTGCTGCTGCATTGATCAAAAGTGCCGCGCTTGAAGCCATCCTTTCTGCCCTGCAAGCCCCGATTCGTATGGTCGCCCATACCCTCTTTGTTATCACGGCGCTGACCGGGCTGGATCTGGAATGGAAGTCCCCCATGCGCGAAACCCGATCGGTTCAGTGGCGCGATGCGTTACACCGCTTCATGCCCGTCATGGCTGTCGTTGCATTAACGCTGCTAGCCATATTCCTGCTCCATCAAAATGCTGTCTGGTGGTTGTTGCCGGTAGGTTTGCCGTTGCTGCTTGCGGTTCCCATCACCGTGTTAACGAGCGAATCAAAATTGGGTGTTTCCCTGCGCCGTAAAAACTGGTTGCTCACTCCCGAAGAGCGTACTACTCCGTACGTGCTGGTGCGCGCCTGGGCATAAGCTAGAATGCTGGTTCTACCGGCATTTCCGAACAAGCAGCGTGATATCCATGTCGCCCGAATTTGATCGCAGAAAATTCCTTGGCCTGCTGGCCACCGCCGCAGCCTCTGTCGCACTCCCCTGGTCCAGTGCCATGGCTGCCG
>DAICZN010000005.1 GCA_027311105.1 Gallionella sp. | reverse complement strand
GGTGATCACGGTGACGGAGGGGCGGTCCACGTCGGGGTACATGTTGCGCGGCATGTTGATGTAGCCGATCACGCCGAGCACCGAACCGATCGCGAGGATCACGCCCATCAGCAGGGGGCGTTTATAAAAAAACTCGAACATGGCTCAGTGCACTCCGGAGATGTTGTAAGGCGCGCCGCCAGCCAGCCGGTTGAGTACATCCGCACTGGAGCAGGCAACGCGCACGCCGGCCAGGTCGCGGGATATCGCTACCGCTCCCTCCATCCCGCTGGCAAGCAGATTGATGCTTTGCACCGTAGCCTTGTCCGTGCCGTTAGCCGACAGGCGCACCAAGTCTGCGCGACTGCCGTCGTTGTTGATCATGCACTCGCCGGGGATGAATATGCCCTTTCCGGTGAAGCTGACGATGCTCACATCCACCTTGCTGCCCGGCATCAGCCCGGCTATGCGCGCCTCCCAGCGGCGCAGTCCCTGTCCGGTGGCTTCCGGCCATGGATGTACGGCATACATCTTGCCGTTCAGCAGCAATCCGCCAACCGCAATCATTTCCGGCGCATCCACCAGCACCCGCTGCGGTCCCAGTGCGACTACGCGCAATAGCGGTTTGCCCGGGGTGGCGATGTCCCCCGGCTGTGCCAGACGTGCCGCAACCACGCCATCGAAGGGAGCGACCAGGGTGGCATTGCGAAGGTTTTCCCGCGCGACGGTTACACGGGTTTGCGCGGCAGCCACGGCTGCTTCAGCCACTTGCATTTGTTCCAGGGAAACGCCGCCGATCTGGTAAAGCTTTTGTGATCGCTGCAATCGATCCTGTTCCACCAGCAAGGTACTTTCGGCAGCGGCAAGATCTGTTTTGAGCGAATTCCCTTGGGACTGGTTGCCATCGGACTGGCTCATCTCGATCGTCGCCAGCAAGTCTCCGCGTTTGAAACGGTTTCCTTCAAACAGCGGCATGCGCACGACATAGCCGGACAGGCGACTGGACAAAACGCTCTCGTCCACGGCTTCCACATCCGCCACGGCGGGGCGTGTCAGGCGCGTTTCCGCTTCTGCCAGGGTGCGATCCTGAATCACCGTGGCCCAGGCAGAGGGCGGCAATTCGGCTGATAACACCTGGTGTTGATGCCGCATCAGGAACACTCCTGCAGCAATGAGCAGCGATACAAAGACCGAAACGGGAATGATTTTTTTCATCTTCATGGTGTAATTTCCAGGGAGTGGATGTATTCGGCGGAGGGCGTGCCGAGCAGGACTTGCATGCCCGACCAAGCTGTTGCTGCCTGGGCGCGTGCATCGGCGTATGCATACTGGACGTCAAGCAGATTGCGTTCTTGATACAGAAGTTCGTCCATGGTGCTGGCACCGAGTTGCCATTTTTCGCGCTGGATTGTAACGACCTCCTGCCGATGTTCTACCTCTGCGGCAAGTGCGCTGGCGTTCTCGATGGCAGACTGATAATTTGCTTCCAGGGTGGCAATTTGGGCGATCGTATCGGCCTGCGCGGCCTGAGCCTGTTGTTGTGCAACCTGGGCGCGCTGCGTCGCGGCTGACGCACTCTTCATGCCTACCGGGTCGATGGGAATATTCATGTTGATACCGACCGACCATACATTGTGAGGTTGTGTCACCAGGCCCCCACCGTTGAAGTTGGCGTATTGACTGTCGACGCTGAAGGCAGGGTAAAGATTGCGGTGTGCTTTTTGATTGGCTGCATCAGCGGCACTTTCCTGTTCTTTGGCCAATAGCACGGGCAGGCTTGCCTGTGCATCGGTATTTTGCACTGCCGGGACGCCAATATCGGCGCTGATCACGGGGTTGTTTGCATTGGCAGACGCTTTGAGCGCTGCGACGGCGGCGCGTTGATTACCCGAGAAAATGGCCTGCTGGGCCGCAAGGCGGGCCAGGTCGCTTTGAACCAGGCTCAGGTCTATCTTCGCCGTACGCCCCAGTTTCACTTCCTCCCGTACACGGTCCGCATACACTTCAAGTTGCTTCTGCTCGGCCTGCAATGCCTGTGACTGGGCTGCCAAAGCCTGCAGGCGCACATAAGCGCCCAGGGTCTGGTGCAGCCGCAACAGGGTTTCCTGTCGCTCAAGCAGTTGCGCTGTTGCCCTGCCTGCTTGCGCCTGTTGACGCTCTGCGGCAATGCTCCCGAACACGTCTACAGGCAAGTGATAATTGACGCCGTACTGGGTGATGTCATTCGACACCGGTACGGGTAAAGGCGTCACACCCGGCGCAAAGACTCCCACTATCCTGGGTGATTCGTAACGGGTTTGCCCTGCGAACACGCTGGCTTGCCCGAAGTAACGCATGTTCGCCGCAGTCGCATCGTCGCCCGCTGCCTGCGATTGCAGCTCGCGTGCCGAAATTCCGGGGTTGTCGAGTGTCTGCCGCAGCAGATCAGTCAGATCGCTCGCCTGTGCAATGCCGGCCAGACCGATGCCGAGTAATGCGCCTAATGCGGTTTGTTGCCAGTAATATTTCTCCATAATCAACTAGTGTGCCAAGAGGGATTTAATGTGTGGTGTCATG
>DAICZN010000142.1 GCA_027311105.1 Gallionella sp. | reverse complement strand
ATATCATAAAAACTAAATACTGGTGTGGCCTGATAGTTGCTTATTTATAGCCATCCTTGACATAACATAACGATCCCAATGAATCCAAACGGCATCACAGCAGTAACCGGGCCCAAGATTGCACCACCCATCCGTCGCGGCAGCATGGTACCGCGACCCTGGACCGGTTTCTGGTATGGCGTCTGGATTGCACTGTTTCGCAGAACGGGTTTGACCCAGGGGGCAGACCACCCCTCCCCTCCCTGGAAAACGGCTGCTTCTGTACGGCGAATGGCGCTGGCGGTACTTGTAATCGCCAGCGGCTCGTTAGCCGCCAGCCTCCTTTACCACACGGAGATGGTCGGAAGCAGCAACCCGGTTCTGCATTTTATTCAGCTGGTACTGTTCGGTTTGTTATTGGGCTGGGTGACGGCCGGCTTCGTGACCGCACTGATGGGATTGTGGGTGCTGTGGCGGCCCGACCCCCACGCCCTGTCAATTGATGTGGCGCGTCGTCAGGCTTTAAGTAGCGATGCACGCACAGCCATCATCATGCCGATCTGCAACGAGCCGGTTGGCCCCGTGCTCGCGGGATTGCGCGCCACCTGCGAATCCCTGGCGGATAGCCAGGGGGCCGACTTGTTTGATGTTTACGTGCTGTCTGATAGTTACGACCCCGTCTTGCGCACAGAAGAACTGGCCGCCTGGTCCGTGCTGCAGGAACAACTGGGTGATCGTTGCCGGCTCTATTACCGGCTGCGCGAACGCCGCACCCGGCGCAAGGCGGGCAATGTGGCCGATTTCTGCCGCCGCTGGGGAAGCAATTACCGTTACATGGTGGTACTCGATGCGGACAGCGTCATGACCGGGGAAACCATCACCATGATGGTTCGCATGATGGAGGCGTATCCAAAAGCGGGAATCATTCAGACCGCCCCACGCGCCTGCGGTGTGCAACCCCTGCATGCCCGTGCCCAGCAGTTTGCAGGGCGGGTGGTCGGACGCTTATTCACTGCCGGCATGATGTATTGGCAACTGGGGGAATCCCATTACTGGGGGCACAACGCCATCATCCGTGTCGAGCCGTTCATGAAACATTGCGCATTGGCCAAGTTACCCGGTCGCGGCGGACTCTCGGGAGAAATCCTCTCCCACGATTTCGTCGAAGCGGCGCTGATGCGCCGTGCCGGTTATTACACCTGGCTCACCACCGAGCTGGAAGGCAGCTACGAGCAGCAGCCATCCAACCTGATGGAAGAACTCCAGCGCGACCGTCGCTGGTGCCAGGGTAACCTGATGAACTTTCGCCTGATCACCGAACCCGGTTTCCAGCCGGTTCATCGCGCCATGTTGTTCACCGGCGCGATGGCCTACGTTTCGGCTCCGCTGTGGCTTTGCTTTCTGCTGGTCAGTTTAAGCCTGCGCCTGCTGGAACCGCATACCGGAGCAACTGGATTTTTTTCATATCTGGAAATGTCGCCCCAGCTGGAATGGTTGTGGGGACTCACCCTGACCCTGTTATTTTTGCCGCGCCTGCTGGCGGTAGGAGCAATTCTGCTCCGCGGTGAACAGGCCGCATATGGCGGCAGTGCGGCATTGATAAAAAGCTCTTTTCTGGAAGCCATTCTGTCTGCCCTGCAGGCGCCGATTCGCATGATGGCTCACACGCTGTTCGTGGTCACCGCGCTGACCGGACTGAACCTGGAGTGGAAGTCACCGATGCGTGAATCGCAATCTATCCTATGGCGAGATGCGCTGCACCGCTTCGTACCCACCATGATCACCGTTGCCTTCGGTCTGGTGGCGACCTTTCAGTCTTATCACGATGCTATATGGTGTCTGTTGCCCGTTGGTTTACCGCTGCTGCTGGCAGCCCCGTTGACAGTATTTACCAGCGAGTCCCGCTGGGGTTTGTCCTTGCGCCGTCGCCTCTGGCTGCTCACGCCGGAAGAACGCACGACCCCGGCTGTGCTGGTGCGCGCCTGGGCATGATATTCTCGCTCAAACCCTGACCCCGCGACTCCATCCGAAAAAATACCAAGGTTTTATCCATGCCCGAATTCAACCGTCGCCAATTTCTTGGCCTGCTGGCCACTGCCGCTGCGTCTGCCGCGTTACCCTGGTCCAATGCGCTGTCCGCTGAGGCGGGTTTGGCGCTGGGCTCGGCCTCTGCTTTCTCCTGGGAGGGCCTGATCCACCAGGCCAGACTGATGGCACTGCAACCATACCAGGCAGCCCCGCAACCCAACCACGACGTGCTCGAGCAGATTGATTGGGCCGCCCACGGGAAAATCCACTTCAAGGCGGACGACGCACTGTTCGCCAGCGGGCCCGGACAGTACCCGATCGCGTTCTTTCACCCGGGTCGTTTTTTTCAGTCTCCGGTGCAGATGTTTCGGCTGGACAAATTTACTTCGGGCAGCAAACAAACCCAGCTGATTGCGCGCGAAATCCTGTACGACAAACGTCATTTCGAGATGCCTGACGACAGTCCCGCCCAGCACCTTGGCGCGCATACCAGCTACGCCGGCTTCCGCATCCAGGAAAGCCGCCTCGGCGACCAGACCCGCCTCGATTGGCAGCACAACGACTGGGCCGCGTTTCTGGGAGCCTCGTATTTTCGCGCGATAGGCGATGAGTACCAATACGGCCTTTCGGCGCGCGGCATCGCGATCAACGTCGTGGAACCCGGACTGGCCGAAGAGTTTCCGGCATTCACCCGGTTTTATTTTGCCCCGCAAACAGAAGGCTCTGACACGGTAATCGTCTACGCCCTGCTGGACGGCCCCAGCATCACCGGCGCCTACCGCTTTGCGATGACGCGCGGGACCGGAGTGGTGATGGACATCGAGGCTAACCTGTTTCTGCGTAAAGATGTTGCCCGCTTCGGCATTGCGCCGGCCACGTCAATGTACTGGTTTTCAGAGAAGGACAAGGCTTTCCAGATAGACTGGCGTCCCGAGGTACATGACTCGGACGGCCTGGCGCTGTGGACCGGCGCCGATGAACATATCTGGCGCCCTCTCATCGACCGCCAGACCATCAACGTTTCGTCTTTTGCCGACCGCAATCCGCGCGGATACGGCCTGATGCAGCGGGAACGCCGTTTCGGCGAATACCTGGACGAGGTGCATTACGAGCGCCGCCCCAGCCTGTGGATAGAACCTCTGGAAGAGTGGGGCGAGGGTTCGGTGCAGCTGGTCGAGTTGAGCACGGATGAGGAACTCTACGATAACATCGTCGCGATGTGGGTACCGCGCGAGAAAGCCATAGCAGGTTCCAGCCATCGCTTGCGCTATCGCCTGCACTGGCAGGCCGAAGAGCCGTTCAAGACGGATCTGGCGCGCTGCGTGGCGACCCGGATCGGGCGCGGCGGCGAGCCGGCACAGCGTCCGCCCGGGGTGCACAAATTCGAGGTCGAATTCAAGGGCGGCGCACTGGATCATCTTACCCCCGGCACCAAGGTCGAAGCGGTACTGTCGGCTGCGCGCGGCACGATATCGGGCGTGATAACCGAAATCGTCCCCAATGGGGTGCCGGGTCACTGGTTCACGCGGTTTGATTTTGGCGTGCCGGAAAAGGAAACCGAGCCGGTTGACATACGCCTGTTCCTCCGGTCGGGGAAACAGACGCTGACCGAAACCTGGCTCTACCAGTATCACCGGTCTGAGATTCAGTTGGCGTAGTCAACAGCGTTCCCGCTGTACCTCAGCTTCCACAATACCAGCAACAAGCCCAGCAATGCGGCGCCGGCACTGCATGAATACAACGCACTCGCACCGTAGTGCTGCCAGACCGGGCCACTCGCCAGCCCCCCCAGCATGCCCCCCGCGCCATAGGTAAGGCTACCGAACAGCGCCTGCCCTTTGGACTGGTGGCGCCCCTGGAAGAATTCGTGCACCAGCCCCATCGAAGCGGCGTGGTAGGCACCGAAAGTGGCGGCGTGCAGCACTTGCGCGATGAACAATAGCGACAGGAAATCCACGCCCCATCCGATCAGCATGAAACGGGCGATTGCGGCGCTGAAACTGGCCAGCAAAATGCGGGTGTAACCAAAACGGCGCACCAGCCATGGCATCATGAAGAACACGCCGATCTCGCAGATCACCCCCAGCGCCCACAGTCCGCCAACCGCACTTTTCGCATAGCCGTGCTCGACCAGATAGATGGAATAAAAAGTGTAATAAGGTCCGTGCGCAACCGACATCAGGAAACACGCGCCGAACAATGCCAGCACACGCGGCTGCAGAGCGATCTGCCTGATCGGCTGATGGTCGGTATGGTGCGCAAGCACCTCGGTGGGTGGAATCTGGCGCGAAAAGACCAGGATGCCGAGTTCACAAACCACCCCTGCCCACAGCAGCCATGCAATGGCGATATAGTCGAAGGCATAGCCCAGCCCGACCACCGAGATGATGAAACCGATCGAACCCCACGAGCGGATGCGCCCGTAGCGTGAGCTGTGCTTGCCCAGGTAAGTCAGCGTGGTCGCCTCCACCAGGGGCATGGACGCGCTCCAGAAAAAACCCATCAGCCCCAGCACCAGAAACATGCCCCAGAAACTTGTGGTCGCGAACACCCCGAGGTAGCTCAGCGCGCTGAGTGCGGCCGCGATCTGCACCACCAGCAAGCGTTTTCGCGTATGGTCGGCCAGCCAGCCCCACAGGCTGGGCGCGAGCATGCGCATCACCGGCTGTATCGACATCAGGATCGCGATCTCGATGGCGTCGAAGTGTATCGATTTGAGGTACAAGCTCCAATAGGGCGCGAACATCCCCACGAAGGCATAGTAGAAAAAATAAAACCCGGCGATGCGCCAGTGGTAATTCTTGGGAGTAGGCATAGCGGTGCAAAATCCGGATGCAGCATTCAAACGGCGCGCATTATCTCATGCGCCAAAAATTGTTTGCCCATGCTCTTGAAATGGAAGACTTGGCCCCCATAAAGCACGGGTCAAAATTTGGAGAATGGCATGGAACAGAACGATACCAACCCGCAACTCGAACCACAACCTGCCCCTGAAAACACCGCAGAAGTCATGCCCAGCCTGGAAGATGTGCTCAAGGAAGCCGAGCGCAAGGCCCAGGAACATTACGATGCCTGGATGTATGCCAAGGCCGAAGGCGAGAACATCCGCCGCCGCGCGATCGAGGACGTGAGCAAGGCCCAGAAATTCGCCGTGGAGCGCTTTGCCAACGAGATGCTGGCCGTGAAAGACAGCCTGGAAGCCGGCCTGGCGGTCGAAACCGCGACAGTGGAAAGTTTCAAGAGCGGCATGGAACTCACCCTCAAGCAACTGTCCGGGGTTCTGGACAAGTTCAATATCAGCGAGATCAACCCCGTCGGCGAGAAATTCGACGCGCACAAGCATCAGGCCATCGGCATGCTGGAAAGCGACCAGCCCGCCAACACCGTGGTCAGCGTGATGCAAAAGGGCTATGCGCTGAATGACCGGGTATTGCGCCCGGCGCTGGTGATGGTGGCGAAAGCCAAGCAAGACCATTAACCACGGAATAATTATAGGTTTTCAGGGCAAAGCTCTTGAATTAATTGACTCACACCCCCAGTTAGCAAGGCATCAAAATCAACATATTCAACTGAAAGGAAAGCATCATGGCAAAAATCATCGGTATCGACCTGGGCACGACCAACTCCTGCGTGGCCATCATGTAAAACGGCAAGACCAAGGTGATCGAGAACGCTGAATGCGCCCGCACCACCCCGTCCATCGTCGCCTATATGGAAGACGGCGAGGTGCTGGTGGGTGCTCCCGCCAAACGCCAGGCCGTCACCAATCCGACCAACACGCTGTATGGCGTGAAGCGCCTGATCGGTCGCCGGTTTGACGAAAAAATGGTGCAGAAGGATATCGACATGGTGC
>DAICZN010000140.1 GCA_027311105.1 Gallionella sp. | reverse complement strand
CTATCCCGTCTTCCAATTCCTATACCAACGTCGATGACCTGTGGCACGCCGCGGTCGACGGGCGCGGCACTTATTTCAGCGCGACCGATCCGGCCACGCTGGCATCCGGGCTTGCGCAGACGATGCAGGAGATCAACCAGGTGACCGGGGCTGGCGCGGCTGCGGCCACCAGCACGCTGAAGCCGGTGCAGGGCAACAATTATGCCTATGTCGCTAGTTACACCACGGTGCAATGGATAGGCAACCTGGAAGAACGCACGATAGACATCACGACCGGCACCGTCAGCACCTCCGCGACCTGGTGCGTGGAAAACATCGCGCCGCCGACCTGTGTCAGCCCCAACACCATCGTGGCCAATACCAGCGGCAGCAGCACCGTTTATTATTGCGTGGCTCCCGGCACCGCGACCAGCAGCGCCAGCTGCATTTCGCCCTTTGTCTATGACAGCGTGTCATCCACCTGCCGGCAAGCCATCAACAACAGCTGCACGGGTACCCTGCCGACCATGGTCGCCACCACCACCGATACACGCACCATCTATACCGCAAACGGCACCGGTACCGGACTGATTCCGTTCGACTCGACTTTCGCGACGGCCAATCCTTCGCTTTTCCCGGTCACCGGGCTTAGCCAATATTTGACACTGACGTCGACACAGCAAGCCAACATGACACCGACAACCCTGGTCAACTACCTGCGCGGCCAGAACGGCTATGAAGAGAACCGCACCGCCAACCCGGTTTCCAACCAGGTTTACCGCAATCGTGTGGCGGTGATGGGCGATGCCCTGGAATCCCAGCCCACGTTTGTCGCCGCCCCCACCTTCAGCTATTCCGACCCCGGCTACAGCGCTTTTGTCACGGCCAATGCCACCCGTCCGGGCACGGTTTACATCGGCACCAACGACGGCATGCTGCATGCCTTTGCAGCGCCCAACGGGGTAGAGCGCTGGGCCTTTGTTCCCAGCGTGGTGATCCCCAATATGTGGAAACTGGCGGACTTCAATTACTCTACCAAGCACGTCAACTTCGTCAACGGTTCCCCGGTCATTTCGGACATTTGCACCGCCAATTGCACCAATTCGTCCACGGCAGTCTGGCGCACCATCATCGTTGGCGGCCTGAATGCGGGCGGCCGGGAATATTACGCGCTGGATATCACCAATCCTTCCGCACCTTCACTGTTGTGGGAGTTCACCCCGGCAAAAGATGCCAACCTGGGCTATACCTATGGCCGCCCGGTGATCACCAAAAAGCAGGACGGCACCTGGGTGGTACTGCTCACTTCCGGGTACGATAACGGCACGACCAGCCCCGACAACGTCACCGCCAACTCGCCTGCCGGCGATGGCATGGGTCATCTCTACGTGCTCAATGCGGCAACCGGAAGCATCATCAGCAATATTTCCGACAGCACCGGTTCAGCCGCCACACCCAGCGGCCTGGCCAAGTTTGCCGCCTACAGTGCCGTGACGGGAACCAACCAGGCAGGCCTTGTTTATGGCGGCGATCTGCTGGGCAACCTGTGGCGTTTCGATATCAACAATATCGCCAACCTGCCCTTTGTGCTGGCAAATCTGGCTGACCCGGCCGGGGTTGCCCAGCCGATCACTGTTACGCCTACGCTGGGCGCGGTCAATGGCACAAATATCATCTTTGTCGGCACGGGCTCATATCTCCAGAGCTCCGACCTCAGCAACACGCAGGTCCAAACCATTTACGCGATAACGGATAACGCGGCGACTGCTACCCTGGTCAATCCGGCGGGCAGCGGGAGAAACAGCAATACGCTGATTCAGCAGACCCTTACCAATACCGGGAACAGCACCCGGACTGACACCAACAACACGGTGAATCTGACCGTTGCACTGGGCTGGTATGTGGATCTGCCCGATACCGGCGAACGCGCCAACGTGGACTTTCAATTGGTGCAGGGAACGCTGCTGGTGCCCACCATCGTGCCCTCCAACACGGCGTGTTCGCCGGGCGGTTATGGCTGGCTCAATTATTTCAATTATAAAACCGGCGGGCCGGTCGACCCCAACAACCCAATCGTGTCGCAGTACTACAATTCGCCTATCGTCGGGATGAACGTGCTCTACATCAACGGGCAGCCCAAGGTTGAAGCTGTTACTTCCAACAACCCGACGCCGACAGCGCCGCCGACGCAACCGCCCTTCCAGCAGGGTTCGGGAGGTTTCAACCAGGTACGGGAACTATGGCACGAGTTGATCCCGTAATCCGGGTGTAAGCCACAATCCACGGCTTTTCCGGAGTGCAGCAAATCCAAACCCCTGGTTTTATCGACCAGGGGTTTATTCCTGGGTTATGCCGGTCGCCAGCCGATATTGGCTTGCGGATCGTCAGCGAATGAATTACCGGATCAAACCGGGCAAAAAAAAGCGACCCTGGGGTCGCTTTTTTTTCCGGCGGTTGATCAGGCTTATTTAACGATAGCCTTCAATTCACCCTTGGCATAACGGATCGCCATCGCGTCCAGCGAGATCGGTTTGATCTTGCCCGCCTGGCCGGCGCTGCCGAAAGCCTCGTAGCGCGCCTTGCAGATATCCTTCATCGCCTTGGTCGACTCTGCCAGGAATTTGCGCGGGTCGAAATCCTTGGGATTTTTTGCCAGGTAGCGGCGCACCGAGCCGCTGGAAGCCATGCGCAGGTCGGTGTCGATATTGACCTTGCGCACGCCGTGCTTGATGCCCTCGACAATTTCCGAAACCGGCACGCCGTAGGTCTGGCCCATGTCGCCGCCGAATTCGTTGATGATTTTCAGCCACTCCTGCGGCACCGATGATGAACCGTGCATCACCAGATGGGTGTTGGGGATGCGCGCATGGATTTCCTTGATGCGGCTGATCGCCAGGGTCTCGCCGGTGGGCGGCTTGGTAAACTTGTATGCGCCGTGCGATGTGCCGATGGCGATCGCCAATGCGTCCACGCCGGTCTGGCGCACGAACTCGGCAGCTTCTTCGGGATCGGTCAGCAACTGGTCGTGGGTCAGCACGCCTTCCGCACCGTGGCCATCCTCTTTTTCACCCATGCCGCTTTCCAGCGAGCCCAGGCAACCCAGTTCGCCCTCGACAGAAACACCGACCGCGTGGGACATCTCCACGACGCGGCGGGTGACGTCGACGTTGTAGTCGAACGAGGCGGGGGTCTTGGCGTCCTCTTTCAGCGAGCCGTCCATCATCACGCTGGAGAAGCCGGATTTGATCGCGTTGATGCACACCGCAGGCGATGCGCCGTGATCCTGGTGCATCACGACCGGGATATGCGGATAGGCCTCCACCGCCGCGGCGATCAGGTGGCGCAGGAAGGCTTCGCCCGCATATTTGCGCGCGCCGGCCGAGCCCTGCATGATCACCGGGCTGTTGGTCTCGTCCGCCGCTTCCATGATGGCTTTGACTTGTTCTAGGTTGTTGACGTTGAATGCAGGCAGGCCGTAGCCGTTTTCAGCCGCATGATCGAGTAGTTGACGCATGGATACCAGAGCCATTTCTTTCTCCTAATTAAAAATTCAAAACCGGGAATTGCATCCCGAATATCGAGGTTGACAGTCTAATTCCAAATGACTGTTTTCTCTACCATCAGTGTTTCTTGTGATCGCCTGCCTTGACGATTTTCATGGTGTTGGTGTGCCCGGCTTGACCTATCGATTCGCCGATGGTCATCACCATCAGATCGCCCGTTGCAATCAGCTTCAGGCGCACCAGTTCATCCTCCGCATCGCGCAGCGTCTGGGAATAGTCCTTGGCCTTGCTTTCGAAAGCGATCGGATGCACACCGCTGAACAGTGTCACCTTGCTCAGGGTCTCCGGCAACGGGGTCATTGCAAAGATCGGCACCCCGGCATTCAGGCGCGACATCCACAGCGGGGTGGAGCCCGACTGCGTCAGCGCGACGATCGCCTTCACCTTGAGGTGCGACGCGGCAAACAGCGCCGACATCGCGATCGACTGGTCGATGCGGGAAAACCTCTGCGAGACGGTGCGGCGGTCTATCATATGGTCCTCGCCCTCGGCTTCCGCCTTGAGGCAGATACGCGCCATCGCCTCTATGGTTTCCACCGGATAATCGCCCACCGCGGTCTCCGCCGACAGCATTACCGCATCGGTGCCGTCCAGCACGGCGTTGGCCACGTCCGAGACTTCCGCGCGCGTCGGGATCGGGTTGTTGATCATTGATTCCATCATTTGCGTGGCGGTGATCACCAGGCGGTTCCTTTCACGCGCCATTTTGATCATGCGTTTTTGCAGCCCCGGCACGGCCGCGTCGCCGACTTCCACGCTCAGGTCGCCGCGCGCCACCATGATGGCGTCCGACGCCTCGATGATATCGGCCAGCGCCGGAATCGCTTCGGCGCGCTCGATCTTGGCCATCAGCAAACTCTTGCCTCCTGCCGCATGCATCAGCTCTCTCGCCACTCGCATGTCATCGCCGCTGCGCGGAAAGGACACCGCCAGATAATCCGCCTTGATCAGCGCGGCAATCTTGATGTCTTCCTTGTCCTTGTCGGTCAGCACCGGCGCGGTCAGGCCGCCGCCCTTGCGGTTGATGCCCTTGTTGTTGGATAACGCCCCGCCGCGCACCACGCTGCAAATGATTTCTGCTCCTATCACTTTTTTAACGTGAAATTCAAGCATGCCGTCGTTGAGCAGCAATATCGTGCCCGCGCTGACATCGTTGGGCAGCTCCTTGTAATCCAGGCCGACACGCTCCTGGTTGCCCAGCCCGTCAAATGAAGCATCGAGGATAAAGGTATCGCCGACGTTCAGCACGATCTTGTCGTGTTCGAATTTGCGTATGCGTATCTTCGGACCCTGCAAATCCGCGAGGATGCCCACAGTCCTTCCGCATGCCTTGGCCGCGGCGCGCACGGTTTCGGCGCTTTTCATATGGTCTTGGGCTGTTCCGTGCGAGAAATTCATCCGCACCAGGTCGACGCCTGCGCGTATCATTTTCTCCAGCACTTTCTGGTCTTTTGATGCAGGGCCAAGCGTTGCGACTATTTTTGTTCTACGCAGCATGTAATTTTTACTTTCCGGTTATTGTTGTTCGCTGGCGCGCTGTTCCAGAATTTCCACGGCAGGCAATTTTTTGCCTTCCAGGAACTCCAGGAATGCACCGCCGGCAGTGGAGATATAAGACACTTTGTCATAGATGTCGTACTTCTGGATCGCGGCTATGGTGTCACCACC
>DAICZN010000037.1 GCA_027311105.1 Gallionella sp. | reverse complement strand
TTGCATGTCGCCGGTGTCGTGTTGAGCAGCGTAATGCATCGCGAGAATCTGGTCCGGTCCATGATTACCGGCCTGAAATCGGGCTTGCCCAACGAAGGTATCCGTCGCGCTCATGCATGGCTGGGTGTCATAATGCTTGCGGCGGTCATGGCATTCTGGCTGGGTTATCCCGCAACCGGCCCGACATCGCAAAATATGAATGTGACACAGGCTGAACATCCACATGCTGACGATTAAGGCTTGCAGCTAGTTGACCGGGAAATATATGCGCGTACTGGTGATCGAAGACGATGCCTTGCTGGGTGATGCGATCCAAGCTGGATTGAAACAGTCCGGCTATGCCGTGGACTGGATGAAGGACGGCGTGTCGGCCGACCAGGCACTCAGCACCGAGCCTTACGCTGCGGCAATTCTGGATTTGGGACTCCCGCGCATGTCCGGCCTGGAAGTGCTGCGCCGACTGCGTGGTCGCAAGACTCCCATCCCGGTGCTGATCCTGACTGCAATGGATACGGTTGATGACCGCATCAAGGGCCTGGACGCCGGTGCGGATGACTATCTGGTCAAACCGTTCGATATGGGTGAACTCTCGGCACGCCTGCGTGCGTTGATCCGGCGTGCCAGCGGCAAGCCGGCACCCGCGTTACAGCTCGCCGGAGTGGAACTTGAACCCGCGGCACACCGTGTAATTTATCGCGATCAGGCAATCGATCTTCCGGCCAAGGAATTCGCGGTACTGCATGCCCTGATGCTCAATGCAGGCAGAGTGCTGTCGCGTACCCAGATCGAAGAACAGCTTTATGCCTGGGGCGAGGAAGTCGAGAGCAATGCGGTTGAGGTGTATATCCACCATTTGCGGCGCAAGCTGTTTCCGGGATTGATCGAGACCATCCGCGGCGTTGGCTATTTGATACCCGAAGGCAAAAATGCTTGAAATGCGCGGACGGGGCTCGTTAAAGCAAAGACTGCTGGTGCTGGCTTTGGCAACTGTCCTTTTGGTATGGATCACCGCGGCTGCGTTCACCTATTTCGATGCACGCGAGGAATTCGGCGAAATACTGGATGCACACCTCGCACAGTCCGCCGCACTGATTGTCGTCCAGGCACATGACTTCGATGAAGTAGAAGCCGAAGCCGAACACACGCCATTGCTGAACAGATATGCCCACAGAGTTGTATTTCAGGTCTGGGCCGGAGGACGAGTGCTGCGCCTGCATTCCGCGAATGCGCCAGAAGAGCCTTTATCCGATGTCAGGAGCGGTTTCAGCGACAAAATCATCAACGGGCAGCGCTGGCGGGTATTCAGCACGTGGGACGACTCCGGCGAGAATTTGATCCATGTGGCCGAGCTTACCAAAGAACGCGACGAATTATCAGGCGCCATTGCCGGCAATTTGCTGAAGCCGCTATTGTTCTCGCTTCCGTTGCTGGCGATTCTGCTGTGGCTGTCTGTGACGCGCAGCCTGCGCCCGCTGGTCAGGCTGACCAGCGAAGTGGCTCAGCGCGAACCGGACAACCTTGCGCCACTGGAGGTCGGCTCGGCCCCCCGCGAGGTGGCACCGTTAATCTCTCGTCTCAACAAAATGTTCATCCGCATCGATGCTTCCCTGCAAAACGAACGCCGTTTTACTGCCGATGCCGCGCACGAACTGCGCACCCCGGTGGCTGGCATCAAGGCACAGGCGCAAGTGGCCCGCACTGCTGCCACCGACGCCGAACGCATTCGCGCGCTTGACAACGCGATTCTCGGTTGCGACCGTGCCGCTCACCTGATCGATCAGTTGCTGACTTTGGCACGCATCGACACGTTGGGCGATGAAACAACAGAGCCTTGCCAACTC
>DAICZN010000129.1 GCA_027311105.1 Gallionella sp. | reverse complement strand
CTTGCCAGTTGCGTGGAGGCATCCACCAGTTTTCCACGGACAACGTAATTGTTGTAAGAGGGTATCGCTATCGCGGACAGGATGTCGATAATTCCGATCGCTATCAATACTTCGACCAGGGTAAAGCCTTTTGCGGGTTTCATGTTGGTTTCCTTCTATGGAGTTGGCACGGATGGTAGGACAAAGATTTTAGGGTTTCCATCCCCGCCTGACTAGAGGCGCAGGAATCCGGATGAACGGTAAATTTCAGCGCAACCCTGCCTCCTGAGACTCCCGGGTTCCGCGCATGGCACAAATATCAAGTGTCCTTGCAGTGGCTGCGCGCTGCGGCTGTAAATAGCCGTGGAGGGCGAAGCGGAAAAGCGGTAAAATCGCATGCTGTTAATTTATAACTTGAGGAAATAGAGCATGAGCAAAAGCCTGATCCAATTCATCATCGAAGAACAGCGCGCGATACCGGGAAAGGCCAGCGGCGATTTCACCGGGCTGGTCAGCGATGTCATCATGGCCTGCAAACAGATCGCGCATGATGTCAACAAGGGCGCGCTGATCGGTGTGCTGGGCAGCGCGGGCAGCGAGAACGTGCAGGGCGAGACGCAGAAGAAGCTGGACATCATCACCAACGAGGTGTTCATCAAGTCCACCGAATGGGGCGGCCACCTGGCGGCGATGGCTTCCGAGGAAATGGACGATGTTTATGCCATTCCCGCCAAATACCCCAAGGGCAAATACCTGCTGGTGTTCGATCCGCTGGACGGCTCGTCCAACATCGACGTGAACATCTCGGTCGGCACGATATTCTCGATTTTGCGCGCCCCCGCGGGCGTTGAACACCCGACCGCCGCCGATTTTCTGCAACCCGGCACCACCCAGGTCTGCGCGGGTTACGCGTTGTACGGCCCGGCGACCATGCTTGTGCTCACCACCGGCCACGGCGTGAACGGCTTCACGCTGGACAACGACATCGGCGAATTCATGCTGAGCCACCCGAACATGACAATTCCCGCGGACACGCTGGAATTCGCGATCAACGCGTCGAACGAGCGCCACTGGGAAAAGCCGGTGCAGCGTTATGTCGAGGAATGCGTGGCGGGCAAGACCGGGCCGCGCGGCGTCAATTTCAACATGCGCTGGGTGGCATCGATGGTGGCTGAAGTGCATCGCATCCTGGTGCGCGGCGGCGTGTTCATGTATCCCAAGGACACCAAGGACCCGGGCAAGGCCGGCAAATTGCGCCTGCTGTATGAAGCCAATCCGATGTCCTACATCGTCGAACAGGCGGGCGGCCTGTCTTCGACCGGATATGAGCGCATCATGGACATCAAGCCTTCCGGCCTGCACCAGCGCGTGCCGGTGATCCTCGGTTCCAGGAATGAAGTCGAGCGCATCGTCAGTTACCACAAAGGGGCTTAGGTTTTTGACGAAATGCAACAGGCAGATAAAATACGCAACAGATTATTTGGAGATTTAGATGAGCAAACCACTGGTTTCAATATTGATGGGCAGCGCCAATGACTGGGAGATCATGCAGCAGGCGGCGCGGCAATTGCAGGATTTCGGCGTGGCCCACGATGCCCGCGTGATTTCGGCACACCGTTCACCCGACCTGTTGTTCGACTACATCAAGGATGTCAGCGCGCAGGGCGTCAAGTGTTTTATCGCCGGAGCGGGTGCCGCGGCGCATCTGGCCGGGGTGGTCGCCGGCAAGACCACGCTGCCGGTGCTGGGCGTGCCTATGCCGTCCAAATACCTGCAGGGCATGGATTCGCTGTTGTCCACCGTGCAGATGCCCAAGGGCATCCCGGTGGCGACTTTTGCTATCGGCGAAGCGGGTGCCGCCAATGCCGGATTGTTCGCGGTGGCGATGCTGGCGTTGAATGACGCAGAACTGGCACGGCGTTTGCAGGCATTCCGCAGCAAGCAGGCGGAAGCGATCAAGGCGACCGCGTTGCCAACTTTGTGATTGTCATTGCCGGGGAGAGAACATGAGTGAGGCTGGAAGCAATCCCGGGGTCGTTGCGGTATCGAACAGACCGGGCAAGGTCAAATGGATCGTGGGCGGCATGCTGTTGTTGTTTGCCGCGGTCATCGCGATGAATCTGCCGCGCGGCTATAGCGACGACTTGTCGCGCATAGGCAAGGGCAAGGTTGCAGTGGTGCTGGTGCGCGACAAAAATGCGGTGCAAAGTTTTGACCTGATGGAAGTAATGAATGCCGTGCGCGACAGGTATGCCGGGCAGGTCGAGTTCCTGTTGACGGATTCCGACACCCCGGAGGGCCGCGCATTCATCGCCGACAAGGGCGCGGCGCGGGTTACCCTGGTGGTGCTGGACGGGAACGGCAAAACACTGGATGTCCTGTCCCCGCCGCAAACTGCCGCAGGCGTGCAGCAGGCAATTACCGTGGCAATTGGAGCGGCATCATGAGTGCAACACTGCTGCAATCGGACATCAGGAGCCTGCCCTTTCTGCACCGCGGCAAGGTGCGCGATCTTTACGCGGTGGGCGATGACAAGTTGCTGGTGGTGCAGACGGATCGTTTGTCCGCGTTCGATGTGATATTGCCGGACCCGATTCCGGACAAGGGTGAGGTGCTCACCACCGTGTCGAATTTCTGGTTCAACAAACTGCAACACGTCATTCCCAACCACCTCACCGGCATCGATCCGGAATCGGTGGTCAAGACCGAAGCAGAGCGGGCGCAGGTGCGCGGGCGCGCATTTGTGACGAAAAAGCTCAAGCCCTTGCCGATCGAGGCGATCGTGCGCGGCTATCTGGTCGGCACCGGTTGGAAGGATTACCAGAAGACCGGGAAGGTTTGCGGCATCGCGTTGCCTGCCGGGCTGCGCGAGGCGGAAAAATTGCCGGAGCCGCTGTTCACGCCTTCCACCAAGGCCGCGGTCGGCGAGCATGACGAAAACATCTCGTTTGCGCAGGCGGTGGAGCTGCTCGGCGAGGCGCGCGCAAAAGAGGTGCGCGACGCGACGCTGGCGCTTTACGTCGAGGCGGCGAACTATGCGGCGACCAGGGGCATCATCATTGCCGATACCAAGTTCGAGTTCGGCGTGGATGCGGCGGGTGTGTTGTACCTGATCGATGAGGCGCTCACGCCGGATTCCTCGCGTTTCTGGCCGGCCGACCAATATCGCGTGGGCAGCAACCCGCCCAGCTTCGACAAGCAATTCGTGCGCGACTGGCTGGAATCTTCGGGCTGGAACAAGAAGGCGCCCGCGCCGCATATTCCCCGGGACGTGCTGCAAAAAACCGCTGACAAGTACCGCGAGGCACTGGTCAAGCTTACCGTCGCATGAGTTCTCCACAGCAGCTTATCGAGGGATTCCAGCGCTTTCGCGAACGGCATTTCGCCGAGGAGGGGGCGCAGTTCCAGGACTTGGTCCAGTTTGGCCAGACTCCCAAGGCATTGGTGGTGGCCTGCTGTGATTCGCGGGTCGATCCCGCGCTGGTGCTGGATTGCGAACCGGGCGACCTGTTCGTGATCCGCAACGTAGCCAATCTGGTGCCTCCCGCCGAGAACCAGGGGAGCTACCACGGCACCAGCGCCGCGCTGGAGTTCGGTGTGCGGAATTTGGGGGTTCAGCATGTCATCGTGCTCGGGCACGCGCAGTGCGGTGGCATACACGCCTTGCTGGAAGGCAATGTGGACGAGGAAAAGTCCTTTATCGCGGGATGGATGAGGATAGCCGATGCCGCACGTCAACGTGTGGAGCGGGAACATGCGCATGCCAGCAGCAAGGTTCGCCACCGCGCCTGCGAGCAGCAGGCGATCCTCGTTTCCCTTGATAATCTAATGACTTTTCCATGGATACGCGAGCGGGTTGAGCAGGGCAAGCTTGCCCTGCACGGCTGGTATTTCGATATCGAACAGGGCGAACTGCTGGGTTATAACGCGGCCAGCCGAAAATTTGAAATGCTGTAAGCGTCATGCAACGGACAAGTTTCCAAACTAACATCCCGTCCCGAAAATCTTGCTACAATCACCGCCCGTTTTCAATGAATTCTTGAAAGGCCTCTAGCAAATGGCCCGGCAACAACCGGAAAAGCCAAAGCGAGGGCGCGTAACATCCACATACAAATTTAACATTGAAGGATTGCACATGAAAAATATATTATTTGCTGTTATCGGCGTGGCCGGGTCTTTGTTTGTCTCTGCAAGCGCACAGGCGGGCAGGCTGGACGTGGCCGGCACTACGGATGTTTACGGCCAGGTTAGCGCGCAAAACTTTGGCGTCGGGGTGGGCATCGAGCACTGGTTCACCAACAACGTCGGAATTGGCGGCGGAGTAAGCGGCGGCATCGGCAGCAACTTCCAGGTAATCGATGTGCGCGCGCTGTTTCTGCTGGATAACGAATTCAATATCGCCAATCGTCCGGCGCGGCCATTTGCCAGCGCGGGCCTGGCGGCAGTTCAAGGCCCTTCATATTTCGGGTCTAACGCAACGGGTGCCGGGCCGGAATTTTCCGCCGGTGTTATGTGGGAAACACCCTGGGTGAAAAATTTGTACTTCCGCCCGGAAATCATCGTTCATCTGTTCAACGTGAAAACCACCTATGCAGTCGCCGGCACGTCCTATACTTATGATGCGGGATACCAGAATGTGGATGCGACGTTTGCAGCGATATACCGGTTCTAAACGGTTTGTCTGCTTGATGCGACAGATCCAGGCCCGGGCAGGCGATCCCGGGTAAATCAGTCCGGCAGGTCCGCGCAACGCAATTTGCGCGGCTATTTTTTCCCGGTCAGCTCAATGTAACGAGCTTTATCCGCGGCATAGCGTGCCTCTATAGCCGCTTTTTCAGACATGGGTTTATCCATATCCTTGTTTAACTTGTCAATCCTGGCCTGGGCATTCTGCAAGTCGGTTTTCAGCGAGCCGGGAATTTCCCGATTCCTTTTGGTATAACCATCGGCTTCATTTTGCAATCCAGCCAAATCGTTGCTGGCCGTCTTGAGGGAAGTGCTGATGACGTTTATGCGCGCGTCGATCTGCTGCAAGCTGCGTTGGCGCGCCAAATCGATTTCCTGCGTGTTGCTATAGGTATTGATCAGTGTCTTGTCGTGGCGTTGCTGGTCAGTGGCGAGTTGTTCTTCCGCGTGTTTTCTGGCATCTGCCTGATCCTTGGCTTGACGCTGCGCGGCCGTGAGAATCTCCTGATCCTTTACCACGCGCCCGTCTTTGTTCAATTCGACACGGCTCTTGTTGGCATATTCCGGGGGAACGACTTCGTCATAATGAGTGACGCCATCATTGTCCACCCATTTGTACAATCTGGCCGTGGCTGGCAGGCTGAACGTGATGCCGACCACCAACGCAAGGAAAAATCCGGATTTGTAACCGGCCGTTTTGCCGCGGCTCCCCGGCGGCCTGGCAGGCAGATTGGTGCCTTGATAAGTTGGCTGGATATTAGCGTAATCAGTAATTTCATCAGGCATTTTTAACACCATATCGGTCGCGATAATGTTGAACGGCTGCCAGATTCTGCACCATTCCGGCCGCGCTATGCAAATAGGCGAGCAAATCGTCCAGGGTTGCGATGGATAACACCGGAATGCCGTAGCTGTTTTGTGCTTCCTGAGCGGCGGAAAGTTCGCCCTGTCCGCGCTCCTGGCGATCCAGTGCGATCACCACGCCGCAGGGCTGTGCCCCTGCGGCGCGAATAAGCGCTATGGATTCGCGCACCGAGGTGCCGGCAGAGATCACATCATCGATGATCAGTACGCGTCCCTGCAACGGTGCGCCGACCGTCGAGCCGCCTTCGCCGTGGTCTTTGGCCTCCTTGCGATTGTAGCAATAGGGCACGTTGCTGCCCTGTTCCGCCAGCGCTATCGCGGTTCCGGCGGCCAGCGCTATGCCTTTGTAGGCCGGGCCGAACAGCATGTCAAAGGGCACTCCGGAAGCAAGTATGGCCTGCGCATAAAACTGCGACAGATTTCTTAATGACGCCCCATCGTTGAACAAGCCGGCATTGAAAAAATACGGCGACAACCGCCCTGCCTTGGTTTTGAATTCGCCGAAACACAGCACTTTCTGCTGTACGGCGAAGCGGATGAAATCTTGCCTGAAATTGGTCATGGTGGATGGACAATTGGAACCGATGCGGCACATTATAATGTCACATACGATAACTCCAGAGAATTTTCATGCGCATCATCAGTATTAACCTGAATGGAATACGATCGGCCGCCAGCAAGGGTTTTTATGACTGGCTGGACCGGCAAGATGCAGACATCGTTTGTCTGCAGGAACTCAAGGCGCAAGAGGCGGACATGACAGCGCAGATGTTTGCGCCAAAGGGCTATCGAGGCTATTTCCATTACGCGGAAAAAAAGGGCTATAGCGGGGTGGGCATCTATTGTCGCGAACAGCCGCAGCGGGTCACGCTGGGTTTGGGCATCGCCGAGTTCGATGCCGAAGGTCGTTATATTTGCGCGGATTTCTCCAGCTTCAGCGTGGTGTCGGTGTATCTGCCTTCGGGTTCCAGCGGCGAGGAGCGCCAGGCGGTGAAATATAAATTCATGGCAGCTTTCATGCCGCACCTCCGCGAACTTCGCGCCGCCGGGCGGGAGGTGCTGATTTGCGGTGACTGGAATATCGCGCACCGGGAAATCGACTTGAAAAATTGGCGTGGCAACAGGAAGAATTCGGGTTTCTTGCCGGAAGAGCGCGCATGGTTGAGCGAGCTATTTGACGGGGTCGGTTTTGTCGATGTGTTTCGGGGCCTGTACCCGGAATTGGAAGCTTATACCTGGTGGTCAAATCGCGGCCAGGCTTGGACCAAGGACGTCGGTTGGCGCATCGATTACCAGATCGGCACTCCCGGCATAGCAGCACTCGCACACTCGGCAAGCATCTACAAGGCACAACGTTTTTCAGACCATGCGCCCCTGATCGTGGATTATCGCCGGGAAGCCGCATGATCATCCCGCGGGCATTCAGTTCAAGAACTGCTTAACCCTGTTCCCAGGGTAATCCAGCCGCCCGCCAGCCACCTGTTGTATTGCGGTGCTTGTTACCGTCCGCATTGCCTTCGAATCCCTCCAGCATGTTGTAGCAATCGCCATACCCTGCAAGAGTGGCGGCTGCGGCAGCGTGGTGTGAACGTGCCCCGCTGCGGCACATGAAGATTGTCAGGGTTTCCTTGTCCACTTGCTGCTCAAGCTGGGTGAGGAAGTGGGGGTTGAGCTTCATGCCCGGATAGGTTGCCCATTCGATATGCACGCTATTTGTCACTCGGCCGACCCAATCCAGTTCAGCGCGGCTGCGCACATCCACCAGTTTGACACCGGGCGCGGATTGCAGGATTTCAAACGCCTCGGCGGGATACAACGCGCCCTCATAAGGCAGATTGACCTCACGGGCGCGCTGTTGGGCCGCTTGCAGTATGGCTGTGATTTTCCCCATGGTTACTTTCTAATCCTGGTTATGGAATCTGGAATTGCTATTCCGGTGGCGCTGCTCTCGTTCAAAAATAACGACTGGTTCAGTGAGTTTGCCGTATCTGGTTAATACAATATCAAGTAAGCAAAGTTCAGCATGCAACTAAGGTTTTATCAAATAGCCGTAAATGTTATGCTAGCTTAGCTACACACGCATGCCGGCGCAACATACATGAAAAATCACCCCAAGCAGCATCCATCCGATGAAAATATCGGAGCATTTGAACCGGTGCATCCGGAGCGGTTTGCCGCTGCGCAAAAAAGCACCTGGGTGAGCATAATCATCAATGTGATATTGACTTCTTGCCAGGTGGCGGGCGGATTTTTCGCGCATTCGCAAGCCTTGATGGCGGACGGCCTTCATTCCCTGTCGGATCTGTTTTCCGATGTGCTGGTGCTATACGCAAATCGGCACGGCAACCGGCATGCAGATGCCGACCATCCTTACGGCCACGCGCGCTTTGAAACCGCCGCGACGCTTATTTTGGGCACTTTCCTCGCGGTGTTGGGGGTGGTGTTGCTGGTGGCTGCCGCAATGCGTTTGCAACACCCGGAGGCGTTGCGCGCGGTAAGTCCGCTGGCACTTGCCGTCGGGGTTGTTGCGCTGGTGGCGAAGGAAGGCATGTTTCGCTATATGCTGGCAGTCGCCAAGCGGGTGCGCTCGCAGATGCTGGTGGCCAATGCCTGGCATGCCCGTTCGGACGCGGCATCTTCATTGGTGGTCATTGTCGGCGTGGCCGGGAACCTGCTCGGTTATACATTTTTTGACCTGCTCGCCGCAGCGGTGGTGGGCGTGATGATCGCGCACATGGGCGGCAAGCTGGCATTTGAAGCGATGGCGGAACTGATCGATACCGGACTGGATGCGGAAGAAGTCGAGGCGATACGGCAAACCCTGCTTAATGTTCACGGTGTACAGGGTTTGCACGAATTGCGTACCCGCAAGATGGCGGATAACGCGCTGGTCGATGCGCACATCATGGTCGATCCAAGAATCAGCGTTTCGGAAGGACATTACATTGCCGAATCGGCGCGCCATGCCGTGTTAAAGCAGCATCATGTGATGGATGTGATGGTTCATGTCGATCCCGAGGATGACCTGAAGGCGAAGCCCAACACGCATTTACCCAGCCGTCCCGTGCTGCTGGCGCATCTTGCCGAGTGCCTGGGTGATCCGGCTTTGCGCAATGATCGTGTGGTGTTCCATTATCTGGATGGCAAGGTGGAAGCGGAAATTTATCTGTCATCCGACCGGGGGGGCGCTGGCCGGGCCGAAGAATTGCAAACGCTTTGTAATGACCTCGTGATTAAAGACGAGTTGTTTCGGGGCATACATGTTCACCGCAGTCACGCACATAAATAGTGCACAAACGGCCGGGTTGCGCACCACTTTGGGCGCAAATTCTTTTATGCGGGATTACCGGCTTATGGCACAATGACGTTCTGTGGCGCGGATAGGTTTGGCACGCTTTCTGCATTTTGAAATTCGGGTTTTTTAGTCCAGTTTTTTTATTTTGATGTTTGAGGGAGAAATTTATGTCGATGTCGGCAAATGATGTGTTGCAAATGATCAAGGACCGCGAAGTGAAATTCGTGGATTTTCGTTTTACCGATACACGCGGCAAGGAACAGCACGTGGGCGTGCCCGTCAAGGCCATGGGCATGGAAAAGTTCGAGGAAGGCCACGCTTTCGATGGTTCTTCCATCGCCGGCTGGAAAGGCATACAAGCCTCGGACATGCTGTTGATGCCCGATCCCGTGACCGCATATATCGATCCGTTCATGGACGAAAATACCATGGTGATTACCTGCGACGTGGTGGAGCCCACTGACGGCAAGGGTTATGACCGCGATCCGCGTTCCATCGCCAAGCGTGCCGAGGCTTACCTGAAATCCACCGGGATTGGCGATACGGCCTACTTTGGTCCGGAGCCGGAATTTTTCATATTCGATTCGGTGAATTGGCAGGTCGACATGTCGGGATGCTTTTGCAAGGTGAATTCGGAAGAAGCCGCATGGTCCTCGGCAGAAAAGTATGATGGCGGCAACACCGGCCATCGCCCGACTGTCAAGGGCGGCTATTTCCCGGTTCCTCCAGTCGACAGTCTTAATGACATCCGTGCTGCAATGTGCCTGGCTATGGAAGAGATCGGCATCGAAGTCGAAGTGCATCACCACGAAGTGGCAACAGCCGGCCAATGCGAAATCGGCACCAAGTTCAACTCGCTGGTGCGTCGCGCCGATCAGACGCAGGGACTGAAATATGTTGTGCACAATGTGGCGCACCAGTATGGAAAGACCGCGACCTTCATGCCCAAGCCCATCGTCGGCGATAACGGCTCCGGCATGCACGTGCACCAGTCAATCTGGAAAGGCGGCAAGAACCTGTTTGCCGGCAATGGGTATGCGGGACTTTCTGAGCTCGCGCTGTTTTATATCGGCGGAATTATCAAGCATGCCCGCGCCTTGAATGCGATTACCAACCCGTTGACCAATTCCTACAAGCGCCTGGTACCGGGCTTCGAAGCGCCGGTAAAACTGGCTTATTCGGCGAAGAACCGCTCTGCCTCGATCCGTATCCCTTATGTGTCCGGCGACAAGGCGCGCCGCATCGAGGTGCGCTTCCCTGATCCGGGTGCGAATCCTTACCTGGCGTTCACCGCGATGATGATGGCCGGCCTGGACGGTATACAGAACAAGATTCACCCCGGCGATCCGGCAGACAAGAACCTCTACGATCTCCCGCCGGAAGAAGATGCGAAGATCCCGACCGTTTGTTCCAGCCTGGAGCAGGCCCTGGATTATCTGGACAAGGATCGCGAATTCCTGACCCGCGGCGGGGTGTTTTCCAACGACTTCATCGACGCGTACATCGCGTTGAAGATGGATGAGGTGACCCGGTTCCGCATGACCACGCATCCGGTCGAATACGATATGTATTACAGCATCTAGGATTCACGAGGTTGCACAGGAAAACAAAACGGGGCGTTGAGCCCCGTTTTGCTTTGCACGGGAAAGGTTTGTCTGCGCCTGAACCATGGCCTATACTTGACGCGTTACTCAACGGAAGCGCGAACATGAAACGATATTTATTTGCGATACTGTGTTGCAGCCCGATGCTGGTGCAAGCCGAGATCTATAAAGCAGTCGACGCCGACGGGCATGTCACTTACTCGAGTTCGCCTATCGCGGGCGGCAAGAAGCTGAATCTGGAGCCCTTGCCAACCATGTTGCCGGCGGTCAAGGGCTCCGGGTTTCCTAGTGTGGACAGTCAAACGCAAAAAGGGCGGGACAATACCCGCCGCAAGATTCTTCAGGATGAACTGGATGCAGAGAAGAAATTGCTCAATGCAGCCACGCAAAAACTGAATGAGGCGGCGTCCACCCCGGATGTCTACAGGGGCCAGGACGGCAAGACCTATCGCAATGTCGCCGCGTATGATGCGAAAGTTCAGCCGCTGCAGGATGAGGTTGATCTGCACACCAAAAATATTGAGGCAATTGAAACAGAACTGTCCAGAATGCCAAAATAATAAAGTTGCTTCAGGCAGTTCTTCTGGCATGTTTTCTGCTCTATAAAACCTATGCCCGACCTTCCCCATCTCACACTGGAATATTCGGCGACTGCGGTCATCCTGCTGGATGAAGAGTCGCGCATTGCCTATCTCAATCCGGCTGCGGAAAATCTGTTTGATGCAAGCGGGAAAAACCTGCTCGGCCACCCGCTGCAGCAAGTGTTCACGCATACCGAACAGCTGGTAAACGCGATACAGCAGGCGATACAAAACGATGCCAGCTATATCGAGCATGATCTGACGCTGGGCACCCTTGCGCACGTCAAGCTGCAACTGCGCTGCGCGGTAACTCCGCTGCAATTCGGCAGGCGATATTTGCTGCTCGAGTTTTATGCGATAGACAGGCCGCTGAAACTGGCCCGGGAAGAACAGATGCTGGACCAGACACAGGCCAATCGTCTGCTGCTGCGCAATCTTGCGCATGAGATCAAAAACCCGCTCGGCGGTATACGCGGCGCGGCACAATTGCTGGAACAGGAACTGGAGAAACCCGCTTTGCGGGAATATACCCAGGTCATTGTGCAGGAAGCGGACCGGCTGCGATCGCTGATGGAAAAATTGCTGGCACCGCAAAGTTCCTCGCATTACAGTGCGCTCAATATTCATGAAGTGCTTGAACGGGTGCGCAGCGTGGTGCTGGCGGAAATGCCGGAAGGGTTGAAGATAAAGCGCGACTATGACATCAGTTTGCCGGCTCTGGTCGGCGACAAGGAACAACTGATACAGACCATGCTCAATATCGTGCGCAACGCCGCGCAAGCGATGCAGGGCAACGGCGCCATTGTTATGCGCACCCGCGTCGCGCATCAGGCTACGCTGATCAAACGCCGCTACCGACAGGCGGTTAAAGTGGAAATCATAGATAACGGGCCGGGTATACCGATGGAATTGCAGGACAAGATTTTCTATCCGCTGGTGTCGGGGCGGGCTGACGGGCATGGGCTGGGTTTAACCATCGCGCAGGATTTCATCAGCCAGCATCACGGCGTAATAGAGTTTGACAGCGAACCCGGGCGCACCCGCTTCACTGTAATGCTTCCGATCCCATAAATATTAGGCGACAACCATGAAACCTGTTTGGATAATTGACGACGACCGTTCCATACGCTGGGTACTGGAAAAGTCCCTGGCGCGCGAGGATATTGAATTCAAGAGTTTTTCCAGCGCGGACGATGCATTGCGCGCACTGGGACAGGACTTGCCGCAAGTCGTGGTCAGCGACATACGCATGCCCGGCAGCTCAGGACTGGATTTTTTGCAAACGCTGCATGAGCGCCATCCGCTCATCCCGGTCATCATCATGACCGCGTATTCGGACCTGGAAAGTGCCGTAGCGTCATTCCAGGGAGGTGCATTCGAATATTTGCCCAAACCGTTCGATATCAATCATGCGATAGAGCTGATTCGCCGCGCCCTGGAGCACGGCAGACGGAAAACAGACGACGATGAACAGGTTGAAGCGGCCACCGATATTCTGGGGCAGGCCCCGGCAATGCAGGAAGTGTTTCGCGCAATCGGCAGGCTGTCGCAATCGCACGCGACGGTGCTGATCAATGGTGAATCCGGCACCGGAAAAGAACTGGTCGCAAGGGCATTGCACCGCCACAGTCCGCGCTCGGACAAGCCGTTCATTGCCATCAACACCGCCGCGATTCCCAAGGATCTGCTTGAATCCGAACTGTTCGGCCATGAACGCGGGGCATTTACCGGGGCAGCCACGACCAGGCACGGGCGCTTCGAGCAGGCGGAAGGCGGAACCTTATTCCTCGATGAGATCGGCGATATGCCATCCGATCTGCAGACCCGCCTGCTGCGCGTGTTGTCGGACGGGAACTTCTACCGCGTCGGGGGGCACCAGCCGATGAAGGCAAACGTGCGCATCATCACCGCAACGCACCAGAATCTGGATGAGCGTGTCAAACAGGGATTGTTTCGCGAGGACCTGTTCCACCGTCTGAATGTCATCAGGCTGCGCTTGCCGCCTCTGCGTGAACGGCGCGAAGATATTCTGCTGCTGGCGAAATATTTCCTGCACAAGAGCGCGCGCGAATTGGCTGTCGAGCAAAAGCAATTCAGCGAGGCGACGCTGCAGCATCTAAGCATGCAGGATTTCCACGGCAACGTCCGGCAACTGGAAAATCTTTGCCATTGGCTGACCGTGATGACGCCATCGCAAACTGTCGAGGGCGCCGACCTGCCGCCGGAGTGGCGCGGCGGATCCGCCGTGGAGTCGGCGAGCAGGGGCGACTGGAGCGCAACATTGGCGCAGCACGCGGCACTTGCATTGCAGCGCGGCGACGAACGCATCATGGACGTGCTCACCGCGCAATTTGAGCGCACATTGATTTTGCAGGCCCTCCAGCATACCAACGGGCGGCGCATCGAGGCGGCTACGTTGCTCGGTATCGGCCGCAACACATTGACGCGCAAGATTCAGGAACTGGGTCTGGACAATCACGATTCCCAACGGCTGGGGACCGATGCGTAAGGCATTACGCACCCGTATTAGCGGTAGGTTTTGTTCTCGGGAGGTTGACCAGCGCAGCATAATCCCCGATACTGGCGACATACACTTTTCAGGACATAATTATGGACACTATTCATGCCGGAATAACTATCGGTGTTACCGAGTTGCGCGAGTCGCCCACGCGTATCCTCAAGCGCGCTGAAGATGAAGACCAAGCAGTCGCCATCCTCAATCACAATAAACCTGCGGGCTACATCATTTCGCCAAAGATGATGGAAGCCATGCTGGATTCAATTGCCGACCGCATCGCCGAGAACCGTGCGAAAGAACGGCTTGACACTCTGAGCAAGGCACGCAAAATCAAAATAGACGAACTCTGAAGCTGCGGGTCGCAGCTGTTCCTTGGAATTGGCTACTCATTAGGCAAGAACTATTTTTACTGGCCTGATAGCGATAGTTGGCTGCCAACAACCCTTTACCGTATTTCCATTTTCGCACTTGACAATGATGATAGTGAGCGCTGACATTCGCTCAGATTAAGAATTGGCAGAAAGGTGGACATGAATAAAGCAGATTACGAACTGGCCATCCATCCTGGTGCCGAGAAGGAATGGACAAAACTGGATGGCAGTATCAAGCGCCGCTTCAAGGAAAAGCTCGTCAAAGAACGGCTCAAGCATCCGCACGTGGTGAAAGATGCGCTACGTGAATTGCCCGACTGCTACAAGATCAAAATCACCACTCCGCAGTTTCGTCTCATCTGTCACGTCAACGATGCGAAATGTCTGCTGACCATTCTGTCGGTTGCATCAAGGGATGATGTTTATGAAGAATTGCGAACCAGGCTTGCGTGAAGTTTGAAATAATCTATGTTAGGTGTTTGAGCAGTTTCTCGTGTATCCCGCCGAAGCTGCCGTTGCTCATCACCAGGATATGGTCACCGGGCTGCGCGGCCGCAGCGATCTCTCCGATCAATGCATCCAGGTCATCCTCGATTATCGCTTTGCTGCCCAGCGGTGCCAGCGCGCCACGCGCGTCCCAGCCGAGCTTGCCCGCATAGCAGAACACCAGATCGGCGGCCCGCAGGCTGCCGGGTAACGCGTCCTTCATCACGCCCAGTTTCATCGTGTTTGAGCGCGGTTCCAGCACTGCCAGTATCCGCGCGTCGCCCACCTTGCGGCGCAAACCCGCGACTGTGGTATCTATGGCCGTCGGGTGGTGGGCGAAATCGTCATACACGGTAATGTCGTTTGCCACGCCGCGTACTTCCATGCGTCGTTTCACATTTCTGAATTCGCCAAGGGCGGCCAGGCCCTGCGCGATCGGCACGCCCGCATGGCGTGCGGCAGCGAGTGCAGCCAGCGCGTTATAACGGTTATGTTCACCGAACAGCGCCCAATCCAGGGTGCCCTGTAATCTGCCCTGCAGGGTTATGTGATTGTCGGTGTCTATCTGCCAGCCGTCCTTCGTGTTGAAACTCTCAACCGGAGTCCAGCAGCCGCGTTCCAGCACACGATCCAGCGAAGTCTCGTTGCCGTTGCTGACGATCAGTCCATTGCCGGGAACAGTGCGCACCAGGTGGTGGAACTGCGTTTCTATCGCGGCGAGATCGGCAAAGATGTCCGCATGGTCGAACTCGAGATTGTTGAGTATCGCGGTGCGCGGATGGTAATGCACAAATTTGGAACGCTTGTCGAAAAATGCGGTGTCGTATTCGTCCGCTTCGATGACGAAAAAAGGCGAACCGGTCAGGCGCGCGGAAACGCCGAAGTTCTGCGGAATTCCGCCTATCAAAAATCCGGGATTGAGCCCGGCGTATTCCAGTATCCAGGCCAGCATGGCGCTGGTTGTGGTCTTGCCGTGGGTGCCTGCGACCGCCAACACCCATTTCGGGGTGCCCGTTCCGGTTGCGCTGCTTTGCAGACCCGGGGCCGCCGGCGCGGCGACGGGGGCTCCGCCGCGCTGCAGAATATTCTCGGCCAGCCATTGCGGGCCCGAGATGTAGGGCAGGCTGCGATTCAGGATCTCCTCGATCAGGGGATTTCCGCGCGACACCACATTGCCGATGACAAATATATCCGGTTCCAGGTCAAGCTGCTCCAGGCCGAAACCCTCGATCAGTTCTATGCCCTGGTCTTCCAGTTGCGTGCTCATCGGCGGGTACACATTGGCATCGCAACCGGTGACGCGATAACCGGCTTGCCTGGCCAATACCGCTATGCCGCCCATGAACGTGCCGCAGATTCCGAGGATGTGTATCGCCGGCGGTTTTTCAGGGTTCATTGAGTTCAATCGTCGCGGCCTATCCATAGAGCATGCACGGTTGATTTGGAATACCACAGCAAAGCGGGTGCCAGGATGAGGCCGATGACCAGCGCTGCCCAGGGATATCCGCCCAAGCTGATACCCATGAAGGGCAGGAACAGCAGGGGAACAAACAACGCGGCCCAGATCAGCGCAATCAACATGCCGACCCAACCGACGAAGATACCGGCGGTGGTGCGCCTGTAAACCTTATGAGCCCCGCATTTGTCGCAAGTGAGCGCATCGGGTTTGAGTTCGGTGCTACAGAATGAACATTGCATGATTACTTTCAGAATGTGAAAAATTATGAAGATTTCCTAAGCGCTGCGAAATATGAAATATACCGCACCCAACATGCACAGCGCCGCGTAAAGATAATCCCATTTCAGCGGCTGGTTCATGTATATCACCGCGAACGGAACGAATACCGACAGCGTGATCACCTCCTGCAGTATCTTTAACTGGCCCAGGCTGAGTTCGGTATAGCCGATGCGGTTGGCGGGCACTTGAAACAGATACTCGAATAACGCGATTCCCCAGCTTATCAGTGCGGCTACATACCACGGCGAGCCGGAAAAGTTCTTCAGGTGACCATACCAGGCGAAAGTCATGAACAGGTTGGACACGGCAAGCATCAGCGTTGTAACAAGAAGCGGATGCGCAATCATATTCATAGTCTGCTCCTTTTTCATTCAGGGAAAAATGCCGGGGTCGTCCGGCATCACTACGCCTGCCTAATGTACGCCGAGCAGTTCTACATCAAACACCAGCGTCGCGTTCGGCGGGATTACCCCGCCTGCCCCGCGTGCGCCATAGCCCATGCTTGCGGGGATGATCAGCGTGCGTTGGCCACCGACCTTCATGCCTGCCACGCCCTGGTCCCAGCCCGCGATGACGCGGCCTGCGCCCAGCGGGAATTCGAAAGGCTCGTTGCGGTCGCGCGAGCTGTCAAACTTCCTGCCGTGATGGTCGGGCGCCGACGCATCATACAGCCAGCCGGTGTAATGCACGGATACGAGTTTTCCGGGTATCGCGAGATCCCCTGTTCCCAGTTTTACATCGGTCTTGATCAGTTCAGTCATGTTGCCAGTCTCCATTTTGGGTGCGGCTTGTTCAGTGCACCCGGTGGTTGTATAAAGGCCGGCTGCAAACAGCACCGCCAGCGGTAAAAACAGGATGTTCCTTTTCATAAGAAATTTCTCTGTGTAGGGTTAAATAAAAATTTCTGCTTCCATAAACGTGACTGCATACCCCGCAAGCGCAACGCGATTGCCCTTGAGTTCGCATTGTATATCGCCTCCGCGTTTTGAAACCTGACGAGCGTTCAATACCTGCCTGCCCAGTTTCGCCGACCAGTAGGGAGCCAACGCGCAATGTGCAGAGCCGGTAACCGGGTCTTCCGGTATGCCAAACTTGGGCGCGAAAAAACGGCTTACAAAATCGACCTGTTTCCCGCGTGCGGTAATGATGACCCCGCGCAAATCAAGCCCGGCCAGTTTGGCAAAGTCTGGCCTGACAGAACGAACCGTATCTTCGCTATCGAAAACCACAAAGTAGTCGTCGGCAGACAAAACCTCAACGGGTTGCTGACCAAGGCTTTCAAGCAGCCGACCCGGCGGCACGCACAAGACTGGAGGCGCAGCCGGAAAATCCATGATCAATAATGCCCCCTTGCGTTCCACGGTCAAAATCCCGCTGAGCGTCTCAAAAATGATGGTTTGCCCGGGGTAACCAAGAATCCCAAAAAGTACATGCGCGGATGCCAGCGTGGCATGACCGCAAAGATCAACTTCAGCCACCGGCGTAAACCAGCGCAAATGAAAACCGTTTTTCGTCGTGACAAAGAAAGCGGTTTCGGAAAGATTGTTCTCTGCCGCAATCGCCTGAAGCAGGTCATCGTCCAGCCACGCGTCGAGCGGGCAAACCGCAGCAGGATTGCCGCCGAATATACGGGTTGTAAAAGCGTCGACCTGGAATTGCCTGATTTTCATATCATCGTGCTTAGTAACTCAGCACCGGCGCCAGCCAGCGCTCCGCCTCTTGCAGTGTCCAGCCCTTGCGCCGCGCATAGTCTTCCGCCTGTTCCCTGTCCACCTTGCCGGTGGCGAAATACTGCGCCTGCGGGTGGGAGAAGTAGAAACCGCTTACCGCTGCGGTGGGCAGCATCGCAAAGCTCTCGGTAATCGTAATGCCTGCATTGAGAGGCGCCTGCAGCAGTTCGAACAACGGGCCCTTCTCGCTGTGTTCCGGGCAGGCCGGATAGCCGGGCGCGGGACGGATACCGCGGTATTTTTCCGCGATCAGCGCGTCGTTGTCCAAAGTTTCGTCCGCCGCATAGCCCCAGAACTCGCGGCGCACGCGGGCATGCAGCAGTTCGGCGAAAGCCTCGGCCAGCCGGTCGGCCAGTGCCTTGAGCAGGATTGCGTTGTAGTCGTCATTTTGCTTTTCGAATTCCGCGACGCGTGCGTCGATGCCGATGCCGGCGGTGACCGCGAATGCGCCGATGTAATCCGCCACGCCTGTTTCCCCTGGGGCGATGTAATCTGCCAGGCAGTAGTTCGGGATATCCGGCGGCTTTTTGCTCTGCTGGCGCAGGTTGTGCCAGGTCATCGCTACCCGCTTGCGCGACTCGTCGGTGTAGATCTCGATGTCGTCGCTGTTCACTGTGTTGGCCGGGAACAGGCCGAACACCGC
>DAICZN010000126.1 GCA_027311105.1 Gallionella sp. | reverse complement strand
GCCCTGCTGAAAATGGCGCTCACCGCCCTGCCATTTCACCGTCACGGCATGCCTGGCTTCAAGGTACATCTCGATCCGGCTTTGCGCCGTGTTGAAGAAACTGACATGCCGCCACTCGGCGATATTGAAATTCGCGACCAGCAACCGATTCAGGTGCAGCAGCAGATTGAGGTTGAACGATGCGGTCACGCCGAGCGCATCGTTATAGGCCGCATCCAGGATATCCGTGGCTTTGACCAGGTCCACGCCGACCAGTAATCCGCCATCACTCTCGCAAGCGGCGTGCAAGCGCCTGAAAAAAGCCACCGCCTCTGCGGGCGTGAAGTTACCGATTGAAGAGCCGGGATAAAAGAATGTTCGCCGATTCCGTTGCACCGTGTCCGGCAATTGCAAATCACTGGAAAAGTCCAGGCCCAGCCCGGTCATTTGGATGTGCGGGAAACGTTGTTGCAGATCGCCAACGGCATCGCGCAAGAAATCGACCGAGATATCGACCGGCACATATTGCGCGGGTAGCAGTGCCGGGAACAAACGCGCCGCCTTGGCGCAGTTCCCCGCACCCAGGTCGATCAGCGTGCCGCCTGTGCCTACTGCCGCAGCGATCTCGCCCAGGTGGGCGTCGAAAATCGCGGCCTCGGTGCGCGACGGGTAATATTCCGGCAGCTCGCAGATCGCGGCGAACAGCCTGGAACCCAGTGCGTCGTAAAAGTATTTCGGCGAGGCATGGGCTTGCGCAGCCAGCAGCCCGGCGCTCAGTTCGGCGCGGAGCTGCTGATCGCTGGCGTGATGCAGCTGGATGAATTCAGGCGGCCTGGTGGTCATGGTGTGCGTTGACACGGGATGATCTTGTCAGCCTGAATTGTACCCATAACGGGGTTTCCGGACACAGGACATATGGACGCCCTGCAACATACTCCTGGTTGGCTGCTTCATTCAGTTAGGGAAGCGCCGAACAAGTCCCAACTATGGCCATTGCGTCATGCGTCAAGGGAGCATGGTATTGAACCGCCTTGTTAAAGCGGGCGGGCTAGAAACTGTATGTGGCCACGTAATGAGTGGTTTCATGCCGGTCATTTTTTACCGCAGTGATGACCATGCCGATTGCAAAGTCATTGCCCTGCTTGTCCCTGATACGGGTTTCCCCGGCCCAGGAGCCATGGTGCAGCAAATGACCCCACATTTTTTTGTAGTAATCCTCGCCATACCGCTCTGTCTTCAGGATGCGGGGATTCTTTCCGATCAATTCATCCAGGCTATAGCCGGAAATCTTTAAGAACATCTTGTTGGCCCGGAGGATGTTGGCTTGTGCATCGGTGATCAGAATCGGATCCCTGGTCTCGAAAGCGACCGAGACAGTGCGCAAATTATCCTCGGCCTGTTTGAGCTCGTTCATGCATTTCAACAGGGGGCGGAATACCAGCAAGTAGAAGATGGGGAAGATCAGGAGGGACTGCAAGGCCGAGTCCAGCAGCAAGAGATACATCCTGGATATCTTTGGCAGTATTTCCAGCAACAATGCCGCCAGCAGGTTTACAGCAAATACCGATCCAATCAATATGACCAGCAGTCTTTTCTCGGATTGATGATATTTGATCTCTGATTGCAGGGAATCATCGGACATGAATCAAAGCTCCGTCTATAAGATATTTGGTTGCGCTCCCGGTTGGGCGGCCAATAATGAACCCCGCCAACCAACTCTATCCATGCGGCATCTGCCCGAACATGGCGAGCACTCCGACATTCATGGTATTGAATGGTTCAGTTTCAGTGTCATGCATAAATTCCTGCTTTCCGCCGGGCTCGGCATGGTGGTACGATCAGCCTGTGCAGCGTGGCAGACATTGCGTCCGTCACCACTGTACAACTTTTCTTCCGGTCGGCAGGTGTATGAAGATCAATTCGGATATTTCCAGGCGCGTCGCCATTCAAACGTCCACTTTGCCGTGGGCCGCTTCGCCATTGGCGGGGATTCAGCTGCGCACGCTGGAGGGCGGCGCCGGGCACGCGGCACGCGCCACAGCTATCGTCCAATGCGCACCCGGAACAAGGATGGCCAGTTGCACCGATGACCTGGGTGAGGAAATCGTGGTTCTCGATGGCGTGCTGACTGACGAATCCGGCAGCTACGGCAAGGGTGTTTACATCAAGAACCCGCCCGGCTCATCGCATGCCTGCGAGTCCGCGTCGGGCTGCACGCTTTTCGTCAAACGGCATCATCTTGAGATGGAAGACGATCGGCGCATCGTGGTGGATACCGCGGCTATGCCCTGGTACCAGGGCCTGGTGGGCGGTCTTTCGGTAATGCCGCTGTCCGAGTTTGGCACCCGGCACACCGCCCTGGTACGCTGGGCGCCGGGCACACGGTTCAACCCCCACCGCCACTACGGCGGGGAAGAGATCTATGTGCTGGATGGCGTGTTCGAGGATGAATTCGGCCGCTACCCCGCCGGCAGCTGGCTGCGCAGTCCGCACCTCAGTGCGCATTGCCCTTTCAGCATCGAGGGCTGCACCATCCTGGTGAAGACCGGGCATTTGCTGCAGGACGAAGCTGCCACATTGTCGTGACAGTAGACGGGGCGGGGCATCCTTGCTGGCGTTTCAAGCCTGCCACACGCCGAATCCCGCCCCGCGCAGGTCGATGCCGATTTCCACTTCCCTTGCGCATGCCTCGTCATACGACATCGGGTTGAAGCCCTCATAAAGGTCTGGCAATAAGCGCAAGCCGTATTCCATGGCGTAGCGGTTGGACTGGATGCCGGCCTTGTGCTTGTCGAAGCGCACGTCGGGATCGAGCCCGGTCATGCCGACATAGACGCAGGGCTTGCCCGGAACGTAGCCGGGATTGCAGCGCTTGAAACGGCCTTCGTGCAGCACGTCTTTCGACAGTTCGATCACATAGACGTGGTAGTGCCTGCGGCGTGCCATGATTTTCAGCGAACGGTATTTGCGGCGGCGCCCGGGCCTTTTTCTTTCACGGCCCGCGCGCGCAACTGCCCGCACGCGCCTTCGATGTCCTGTCCCGCCGAATCGCGCACCTTGGCGAGGATGCCATGCCGCTTGAGGGTTTGCACCATGGATGTGATCCGTTCGGCCGGGGGGCGGCGATAATCCAGCCCGTCGACGTCGTTGAAAGGAATGAAATTCATCACGGCGTATTTCCCGGAGAGGAGTCGGGAAATACGCTCCAGCTCGGCGTCGCCGTCGTTGATGCCCTCCAGCAACGTCCATTGATACTGGACCGGATAGGAGGTGGCGCGCGCATACACTTCGGCGCGTTTCACCAGCTCTTCGACAGCGATCTGCGGCGCGCGCGGCAGCAGCTTTGCGCGCAATTCATCATCGGTGCTATGCAGCGAAAGCGCGAGTGCCGGCTTCACTTTTTCATGCGGTAACCGCTCGAACACGCGCAAATCACCCACCGTGGAGAACACCAGGTTCTTGTGGCCGATGTTGCCCTGTGTGCCGAGCAGCTCGATCGCATCACACACGTTGTCGAGATTGTGCGCCGGTTCGCCCATGCCCATGAATACCACCTTGCTCACCGCGCGGCGACGGCGCGCGAGCACCACCTGGGCGACGATCTCGGCGCTGCCGAGCTGGCGCAGCAAACCGGCGCGGCCGCTCATGCAGAACACACAGCCCACGGCGCAACCCACCTGCGTCGATACGCACAGTCCGCCACGCGGCAGCAGCACGCTTTCCACCATCTGGCCGTCGTTCAGTTCAACCAATAATCTTGCGATCTCATCATCAGCAGGATATTCCCCATGCAGCCTTGCCAATTCATGCAACTCCGCTTCAATGGCGGGTAACTCGCGGCGCATCGCCAGCGGAAAGAAAGTCTCTGCGGGACTATGCGTTCTATCGTACGATCCGATCTGGCTCCAGCCGCGCAGCAGCCTGTCTTCGTGGCACGGCTTGGCACCGAGATCGCGCAGGCGCTGGCGAATCTGGGCGATACGCATCGGGGAGACGGGTTGCGCGATTGAAGCGTCAATCAAATCGGGAATGTGAGAATCGGGCAGCAAAGCGGTTTAGTGAACACGGGTAAGCCTTGATTTTAACCCAAGCGCAATATCAATCATCACCATTGGGCAATGCCCGTATCAGCCTGTTGGCTTTCGCCTGGAAATTCAGGGGGTGAGACTGGCGCAACAGATTGGCGTGGTGACGGATGTAGGAGGGGGAAGGTGGGAACGTGCCATTTTTCACGGCGAGCACGATATTGTTCAAGTCATCCCCCGTATCCATGATGACCTTGTTCCCGGCAAAACTGTTGTTGATGCGAGCAATATATTCATCGTAGCGCGGGTAACCTTTCCAGATATTGACGACCAGGATGCCGTTGTCCGCCAGCGCGGCATGACAATTATCATAAAAGGGCTGGCTGCATAATTGGGCGGGTAATCCATCTGCATCAAATCCATCCACGATCAGCACATCTGGCCGGCTGCCGGTTTCGGCCACCCACCCGGCCCCGTCACCCAGCACTACGCGAAAGCGCGCATCATCGCTGGGGATGGCAAATTCATTGCGCAGCGCAATCACATCGGGACTGATTTCAATTGCGGTAATCTCGGCATCCGGCAAATAGCGGTAACAATACTTCGCCACAGAACCACCCCCCAGCCCGATCATCGCGACATGCCTGGGCGAGGGCTTCAGCAACAAGAAACTCATGATCGCGCGGGTATACGGAATGACCAACTCGTCCGTGTCATCAATGCTCATTTCGCTTTGCGTTGACCACTCATCAAACTGCAAAGAGAGGATGCCGTTCAGCTCGGACAGATACGGCTTGGTGGGTTTAATCATCATTTGAGGTTACGCCATTCATGCGGCAGATGGCTTAAGTGGTGCGGCCCGGCACCGGGATCAAGCAGGCGTTGGCGAAGAAGGGAGATGCGCATAGGGGAGTGGGGAGCGAAAGTCAACGTGGGCATTAAAATAATTTTGGCAAGTTCTGGATCATTTTAACCCAACCGGCGGAACAGCCCCATCGGGGTCGCATGGCAAATTTGCAACAAGACCATTATTGTTGTGTTGGCCGATACTGGCCGGTGTTCGTCAGAACCCCGATCCCGGTTGCTTCAGAAACTCGATTTCCTCATCGGTGGATTTCCTGCCAAGGATGCTGTTCCTGTGCGGATAGCGGCCGAACCTTGCAATGATTGCCTTGTGCTTCAATTCGAAATCCAGGCTGTTCTGGTTGCCATTGTCCCGGAACAACCGGGTGGCGATCTCATGAATCTTCAGCGACTCGCTGTGCATGAACGGCATGTAGAGGAAGCTGCGCTCGGTCTGGTTCAATGATTTGTCTGCGCCAACCGAAATGGCTTCCTGTGCCAGTGCAAGCGCCAGGGCATCATGGGCAAATGACAACGGGGAATTCCTGAACATGTTGCGCGAAAACTGGTCGAGCACGATCACCTCCGCCAGCCTGCCGTGCGCATCCTTGCGCCACTCGAACAGCTCGCACAGGGTTGCACGGTGATGGATATCCGAAAATCTTCCGGTGATTAACCGGTCCAGATTTTCATCCTTTTTCCACCACTGCGACGGTTCGATTTCTTCGAACCAGAATTTCAGGATTTCCAGGTACATGTTTCCGTTCTCTGCAAGTGCGAATTACATGTAAACGATCAGGGACACGGTTTTAAACCAATCTTAAATCGCCAGTTGTTCCGGCACGATCCCCAATGCTTGAGCGATTTTTTCGCGGGTGGATTTTCTGACGGGTTCTTTCGCTTCTTGCTGCGCGTAGGCGCTTTGTGAAATGCCGAGGCGGCGCGCAACTTCTGTTTGGGTGAGACCGGGGTGTTCGCGCCATGCGCGTATGGGTGTCATGTCCTTGTTGATGACTTTGTTGACCACCGCGTTGGGGATGGTCGGAGCCTGTTGCTTGGACAGGCTGATGTATTCCGCGTAGGGAATCACGGCGAAGGCGGGTTTGCCTTTTGCGTCTTTCAGAATCTGGATGTTGGTAGGTGCCTTCATTTCGTTTCTCCACTTGTATGATAGTGACGATGATTGGGGTGCCGCTCTGGTCAATTTCAAATATCACACGATGGTCACTTACGCGTAGCCGTTAACCGTCGCGGCCTTGCAGGCGTTTGATGTCGCCTTGGCAGTCCGGCCAGTTTGCGAGATGTTGCGCTTCGGCGAAGATGCTCTGCCGCTTGCGTTTATCTGCAATCTTGCGAAGTTGCCGTACCGCTTTGGCTGACCATTCGATGGTGTTCATGCCGCGAGTATAAGTTATTTATAAGTTTTATCAGGTGGCTGAATTCTTCACTTCGCGCCACGACGGCTGGCGGCCCATCCTATCAGCGACAACAGTGCCAGTCCTGTGCCTATCAGCAATATGCCCATCATTTCGCTCAACTTGAATTCTTCTCCCATCATCAGGCGCGATGAAACGATCGCCACCACCGGTGTGCCGAGTACGGAAAGGCTGGCTTCCCATGCCGGCACCCGGTCGAGCAGCGTGATCCACAACAACCAGCACAGCGCCGTGCTGATCACGGACATGAAGGCAAGGATGCCGATGTAGGCCGCGGACCAGTCGGTGGGGCGCTCGGGGATCACGGCCGCGATCACGACCAGCGGCACGGCGCCGATCAGCATCTGCCAGGTGGTCATGGAGAGCAGGTCTACCTGCTGCCGGGAGCGCAGCCGCTTGATGAGCACGGTGCCGATGGCCCAGCACAATGCGGCCATGACGCCGAGGAATTTGCTGAGCAGGCTGGTGTGCATGTTCCACGGTTCGATGATCAGCAGCAGGCCGGTGAGTGTGCTGGCAGCGGCCAGCCATTGCGTGCCGCGGATGCGCTCGCCCAGGATCGGCCAGGCGAGCAGCAGCACCCAGATGGGCATCGTGAAGATCAGCACCGCGGTCTTGCCGGGGCCGCCTTCCACCAGCGCCCAGGTGGACAACGCCATGAAGCAGGTGATTTGAAAAAAGCCGATCGCGAGCGTGGCGGCAGGGGCGATCAACTTGATCGGCCTGCCCATGAGTTTGAGTGCCAGAAACAGGGCCAGCGCACCGCCGAGGCTGCGTTCCGCCGCGAACGCGAACGGTGGCGCATGGGTCAGCGCCTGCTTGGAAAGCACCCAGGAATAGCCCCAGATGACGGAGAGGATGAAAAGCCCCAGGGGGAGCAGCCAGCGTTCGCGGGAAGAGGGAGAGGACATCAGTCGTTACTCGGCTGGAAAAGCAATGGGATGGAGCAAGTTATTGAGGTTTTCATATTTGATGACAGTGACACATCTTTCTGAATGCGGTAAGGGGAAATTAAAAAACCGGCGCGTCATTCCCGCGAATTCGGGGAATCCAGAATGCCCTGTCATTGCAACAAGGCTTCAGCTGCGAGCGAAGCGCGGCAGAGGCGAAGCCGACGCGGCAATCCAGTAATGCTGTCATTGCGAGAAGGCATAGCCGACGTGGCAATCCAGATAATTTAAAAAAAAGCATCCTGGTCTTGCTGGATTGCTTCACTTCGTGCGCAATGACGGCAAGGGTGTCGTGAATTATGGAAGTATCAATAGTATTGTATTTTTGCCGCCGGGATTATCCGGGATAGCCGGCGATTTTCCTGCCTTTGGTTTGTCGCGGCTAACTTGGCCTGTATGGGCGCCGGCTTGCAATCCCCGGCACTACTCTTTGCCCGGTTTTACGATGTTGATCACTTTCGCATTCGGAATCTCGCCGTCTGCGTAATATGGTTTGGCCTGGTCGAAGTTGAGTGCCTGGGCCAACTCTCTTTCGCGCTCCGAAATCAGGGCAAAACAATCCTTGATGTCCTGGATGGTGCTGTCCGCCAGCGGGTTGGTGCGTCCGCCGAGTGGTGTCACGTCCTTGACGACGTTGCCCAGGGTCTTGCGCATCGCGCGCAGGATGCGTTGTTCCTTGCTTAACTCTTCTGTGTTCATGGATATATACCGGCGTGAATTGCAGGAAGCTACTTTACTGGAATTAACGGGGCAGGTTCAAATTAATTTCTGCATATACTTGTCGAAGACCCGTCATTTGGTGTGCACGGGCATGGCACACTTAAAATCCGGGGCGGGGATGGTATTCTTGCGGGGCACGGATGTGTGCCGGGTGTAATGCGATTATTGAGGTTTTCATATTTGATGACAGTGACACATCTTTCTGAATGCGGTAAGGGGAAATTAAAAAGCTGGCACGTCAATCCCGCGAATTCGGGGAATCCGGAGCTCCTCGTCATTGCGAGAAGGCGTAGCCGACGTGGCAATCCAGATGGTTTAAAAAAATGCACTTGGTCTTGCCGGATTGCTTCACTTCGTTCGCAATGACGACAAGGGTGTCGTGAATTATGGAAGTATCAATAGATATGTGGGGGGACGATGCAGCAGAAAGCCCGGCTTAAAAAGGACTCGCTCGGCATAGGTGAGTCAGTCGTGATGGGTGTGGCGGGAACAGCACCTGCCTTCAGCATCGCTGCGACCACCGCCACCCTGGCCGCGACGGTGGGGACGCTGGCGCCGGCCAGCCTGCTTTATTGCGGATTGATCATGTTCGGAGTGACGTTTTCCTACATGCACCTCAACCGTATCAATCCCAATGCCGGGGCGTCCTATGCCTGGGTGGGAAGCATTTTCAATCCGGTGCTCGGTTTTTTTGCCGGATGGGCACTGCTCGTGGCTTCATCGGTGTTCATGGTGTCGGCCACGATTCCGGCGGCCACGGCTACACTTTTGCTTGTCAGGCCGGAGCTTGCCAATGATCCGTCCGTGGTTACTTTCGTCGCTGCCGGATGGTTGCTCGCGGTGAGCGCTATCGTGGTCAAGGGCATCAAGCCCACCAGCTATGCGCAGATCGTGATGACCGGTGTGGAGATCGCGGTTCTGGTGTTGATCGTGTTGGCGGCCGCCATCAAGTTCGGCACAGCCCCGGTTCATCCGTTTTCCCTGAAATGGTTCTCCGCTGCAGAATTTACCCCCCGGTTGTTTTCGACCGGTGCCCTCATCGCCCTGTTCTATTT
>DAICZN010000125.1 GCA_027311105.1 Gallionella sp. | reverse complement strand
ATTGCCGGCTGCGTACAGGGAAGCGGCAAGGCACTACAAGCTGGTGCTTGCGGAAAGCTACATCGGCGGCGGGGAGTTTACCGTTGCGATTCTGGGCGAGCGGGCCCTGCCGGTGATCAAGATCGAGCCGGCCAACGAGTTTTATGACTATGAGGCCAAATACCTGCGCAATGACACACGCTATCTGTGCCCGAGCGGTCTCGGCGCCACGCGGGAAGCCGGGATGCAGCGCATCGCCCAACAGGCTTTTGCGCTGATAGGCGGACGGGGCTGGGGCCGCGTGGATTTCCTGAATGATGAAGCTGGGAAACAGTATCTGCTGGAAGTGAATACCTCGCCCGGGATGACTGATCACAGCCTGGTGCCGATGGCGGCACGCCAGGCCGGGATGAGTTTCGATCAGCTGGTGCTGCGAATTTTGGAGTTGTCGCATGTGGGATAACGCGCCATTGCTGCGCAGCATCGCCAACGCGCTGCTGGTTTTGTGCGCGGGCGCAGTGCTGTATGGCGCTGTATTTTATGCGACGCATCTGCCGGGCTGGTTCCCCCTGCAGACCGTGCGACTGAGCGCTGTTCCGCAACGCGTCGAGGCGGCCGAGGTTTTGCGGGTGGTGCGCAGCGAAGCCAGGGGTAATTTTTTTACCGTGGATATTGACCGCCTGAGGCAAGCGCTGGGAAAGTTGCCCTGGGTGAGAAACGCCAGCATCCGCAGGGAATTTCCGCATGGCCTGGTGCTGCAACTTGAAGAGGACCAGGCACTGGCCCGCTGGAACAATGTTGCGCTGGTGAACCGGCAGGGCGAGATTTTCTCGGCTGAGAGCGGGAGGGCGATGCCGCAGGCTGCGCCAGGACCGGATGAAGTCCGTGTGTCTGGCGGCGTACCGGGTGCACGCCGGCCTCCCTTTTACGGGGAAAGCGAGCAACAGCTGCCGCTTTTTATCGGCCAGGATGAGGCGGCGGCAGAAATGACCCTGCAGTACGCACAGTTCAGCCAACAGCTTGCCGGGCTGGATCTGCGGGTGACACAGCTGGGATTGTCAGCCCGCCATGCATGGCAATTGCACTTGAGCAACGGCATGGTGCTGGAGCTGGGACGCGATGATATGCAGCAGCGCCTGGCAAGATTTGTGGAGGTTTATCCCTATAGTCTGGCGGCAGTATCGGGCAAGGTGAAATATGTGGATCTGCGCTATCGCAACGGGTTTGCGGTAAGCGGATTGGCCAAACAGGGCTGACAGCCGGCAATGAGGAGCGAGCAATGAGTAGAAACAAGGAAACCAAGAATCTGGTAGTCGGACTGGACATAGGCACGTCAAAGATCGTGGTCATCGTCAGCGAAGTCAGGCCGGATGGCATGCTTGAAGTGATCGGCATGGGTATGCACGAGTCTTCGGGCATGAAAAAAGGCATGGTGGTCAACATCGAAGCCACGGTGGGGGCTATCCAGCGCGCGCTGGAGGAAGCCGAACTGATGGCCGATTGCAAAATCCGGGAGGTCTATACCGGCATCGCGGGCAGTCATATCCGCAGCATCAATTCGCGCGGCATGGTGAAGATCAAGGAAAAGGAGGTGGCGGCGCCGGATATCGAGCGCGTGATCGAGACGGCCAGTTCGATAAGCCTGCCCGGCGACCAGCAGATTCTGCACATCCTGGAACAGGAATTCAGCATAGACGGGCAGGACGGCATCAAGAAACCGCTGGGCATGAGCGGGATGCGTCTGGATGTCGAGGTGCACATCATCAGCGGCGCGGTATCCGCGGTGCAGAACATCATGAAATGCATCCATCGCTGCGGGCTGGAAGTCAACGAGTTGATTCTGCAACCGCTGGCATCAAGCAAGGCCGTGCTCGAGGATGATGAAAAGGAATTGGGCGTATGTCTCGTGGATATCGGCGGGGGAACCACCGATATCGCGGTGTTCACCGGTGGCGCGATCCGACATACCGCGGTGATACCGATCGCGGGTGACCAGATCACCAATGACATCGCGATGGCATTGCGCACGCCCACGCAGGATGCCGAAGACATCAAGATCAAGCACGGCTGCGCGCTGCGCCAACTGGCGGATGGCGCGGCGATCGAGGTGCCCGGCGTGGGGGAGCGGGGGCCGCGCATGCTGTCCAGGCAAACCCTGGCGGAAGTGATAGAGCCGCGTGTCGAGGAGCTGTATTCGCTGGTTCAGCAGGAATTGCGCCGCAGCGGTCTGGAGGAGTTGTTGTCCTCGGGCATCGTGATCACCGGCGGCAGTAGCGCGATGCAGGGCATGGTCGAATTGGGCGAGGAAATATTCCATCTGCCGGTGCGCCTGGGCATACCAAAGTATATAGGCGGTCTGTCCGATGTGGTGAAAACGCCGCGCATGGCGACCGGTGTGGGACTGCTGTTGTACGGCCTGGAGCATCACCAGCGCAATCTGGAGACGCGCATGCAATCGAACTCGTTTGGTGACGTGCTGGCAAGGATGAAGGCCTGGTTGCAGGGCAATTTTTAAGGGTGGCAGGGGTGCGGGGCATTACGCACGTGAAGGCTCGGGGTTGGTTTTGGGGTTAATTTTAGGTAACTTTTGAGGAGATAACGATGTTTGAAATCATGGAAACGGAAACGCAGGATGCGGTGATCAAGGTGATCGGTGTGGGCGGGTGCGGCGGTAACGCCGTGGATCATATGATCGAGCAGGGCGTGCAGGGGGTCGAGTTAATCGTTATCAACACTGATGCGCAAGCGCTCAAGCGCAGCAAGGCGCGCACCCAGTTGCAGATAGGCGTGAACATCACCAAGGGCCTGGGTGCCGGAGCGAAACCCTCAGTCGGGGAGGCTGCGGCAGAAGAAGACAGGGAGCGCATCAAGGAGATGCTGGTCGGTGCGCATATGGTATTCATCACCGCGGGCATGGGGGGCGGGACAGGAACCGGCGCCGCGCCTATCGTTGCGCAGATCGCAAAAGAGCTGGATATCCTGACCGTTGCAGTGGTCACCAAGCCGTTTGCCTACGAGGGCAACCGGATACGCTTTGCCAAGGCGGGGATCGAGGTGCTGGCCGGGTATGTCGATTCGCTGATCATTGTTCCCAACTCCAAGCTGATGGAAGTGCTGGGTGACGATGTCACGGTGCCGGAAGCATTCAAGGCGGCCAATGGTGTGCTGCAGGGCGCGGTGGCGGGTATCGCGGAAGTGATCAATGTGCCCGGTTTGATCAACGTGGACTTCGCCGACGTGCGCACCGTGATGTCGGAAAACGGCATGGCAATGATGGGATCGGCAATCGCTTCGGGCCATGACCGCGCCCGGGTCGCAGCCGAGCGAGCGATTGCCAGCCCGTTGCTGGAAGACGTGGATATGACCGGGGCGCGCGGTGTGCTGGTTAACATTACCTCTAGCAGCAACCTGAAACTGAAGGAGATCGACGACGTGATGGATTGCGTGCAGTTTGCCGCAGAAGAGGCGACAGTGATCGTCGGTTCCGTGTTCGATGAGAGCATGGGCGATGAAATGCGTGTGACGGTGGTGGCCACCGGCCTGGGCACACCGCTTGCGCGCAAACAGGCCAAGCCTGAAATCGTCTACCAGAACCAGGATATGCAACGCACCGGCACGCATGACGAACAGGGGTCCGGCGTGAATTACGGCGAACTGGAAACTCCAACCATCATGAGGAGCGGGCGCAGGGCCGCGGTCGATGCGATGGAAAAATCCGGGGTGGATACCTATGATATCCCGTCATTTCTGCGCAAGCAGGCGGACTGATCCGGGACGGTGCATGAAGCCTGCTTTGGGACTGTGATAAAATAGGCCGTGATTTCATCGAATAGAACCGACCATGGTTAAGCAACGCACTTTGAAAAACTCCGTCAGCGTGACGGGAGTCGGCTTGCACAGCGGCGAAAAAGTCACGCTCGGCTTGCGCCCGGCCCCGGTCAACACCGGCATCGTATTCCGCCGCGTGGACGTAAAACCGGCAGAAGAGATTCATGTGAGCGCCGAACTGGTGCATGACACGCGCCTGTCGACCTGCATGGAACAGAATGGCGTGCGGGTCGCCACCATAGAGCATCTGATGTCCGCCTTTGCCGGACTGGGCGTGGATAACGCCTATGTCGACCTGGACAGCGCGGAAGTCCCGATCATGGACGGCAGCGCGGGCACTTTCGTGTTCCTGTTGCAATCCGCCGGCATCATTGAGCAGTCTGCCGCCAAAAAATTCATCCGCATCATGAAAACCGTGGAGGTAAAGCACGGAGACAAATGGGTGCGCTTTGAACCGCATCACGGCTACAAGCTGACTTTTACCATCGATTTCCCCCATCCCGTTTTTGCCAATACCAAGCAGAATGTGACCATCGATCTGGACGACGAATCCTACGTGCGCGACATAAGCCGCGCGCGCACCTTTGGCTTCATGCAGGACGTCGAGTACATGCGATCCCAGGGGCTGGCGCTGGGCGGCAGCCTGGACAACGCCATCGTGATGGACGACTACCGGGTCCTGAATGCAGATGGCCTGCGTTTCGAGGACGAATTCGTGAAGCACAAGGTACTCGACGCGATTGGCGACCTGTACCTGCTCGGCCATCCGCTGATCGGGGCATTTTCCGGTTATAAATCCGGCCATGCCCTGAACAATGCGCTGCTGCGGGAACTGCATGCCGATGAAGATGCCTGGGAGTTTGTCACGTTCAATAGCGCGGAAGATGCGCCGGCATTCCTCCGCCTGCAATTGCAAGCCGTCTGACTAACATGAATGCGCCGGGTTTATGCTGATCCTGCGCCTGCTTGTCGTGCTGATGACAGCGCTGCTGGTATTGAGCGGCGCAATGTTCGTCCTGACGCGCAACCGGAAATATCTCGACTTTGCTTGGCAGACATTGCGCTTTGCGGTGCTGGTGATATTGGTCTTCGCCCTGCTGTTTGTGCTGGAGCGCTATGTATTGGCGGGTTGGCGGGTCATGCTCTAGTTTTTTTCACCAGCCTGTCCAGCGCGAGCTTGAGGCGGGAGTCATTCAGGCTCAGGCTGAGCTCCTGCAATGCAGCCTGCGCGGCATGACCGAGTTTTCGCGGGGTCGTTTTGGGTTTCGGGCGATCGTAGGAAACTTGCACCTTGACAGCGATTCCGCTAACCTCGCATCCCCTGTTTTGCAACAGAACAACCAGTTCCGGGGCAAGTTGGCGCAGTTTGGCGGCGCTCGCGGCGTTGGCGGCGGCGATGCTGAGCCTGCCCATTTTCAGGCTCAGTATCTGGATGGACTGTGTCAGCTGGGGCGGTGCAACCGCGGTAAAGTGCCGCTGCAAGTCCGACAAGGCTTGGGCATGGGCCACCAGGGAATGGAATTCCTGGTTGCCGTTTAACAGGGTTTTCAGTTGTTGCGTCACGAATGTTTGGATCACTTGAGAAGGGGGAATGATGAATATTATTCTAGTTTCCAATCGCCTGGCAAAAACCCGCAGTATTTCGCTGGGCGGGTTGCAGATAACGCTGTTGCTGCTGTTGCTGTCGGGCTTGATGCTGGGAGCGGCTTTTACGCTGCAATACCTGCTGGTGCGCTTCGCTCCCGAGGACCTGAGCGACGAAATACGCGTCATGCTATCCCAGGTGCAGAACGACGAGCAACAAAAACAGCAGTTCTATCTGCATAGCAGCCTCGATGCGATGGCGGTCAGGGTGGGACGGATGCAGGCGCAGGTGCAGCGCCTGGACGCGCTGGGCGCGCGCCTGGCCAAGCTGACCGGAATGAAACCGGAAGAATTCCAGTTCTCCACCCCACCCGCGGAAGGGGGTCCGCTGGTGACCATACCCGGACAGAAAATGTCGGAGAACGGCCTGGGCCAGCAACTGGACAGCCTGAGCCGCATGCTGAATGACCGCAACGACAAGCTGCTGGCCCTGGAAACCATGCTGTTGCAGAATCAACTGAGCAGGAAGATGCTACCCTCCATCCCGCCTGTCCATACGGGCTACTATTCCTCCAATTTCGGCTGGCGCATCGATCCGTTTACCGGGGAGAACGCGATGCATGAAGGGGTGGATTTTGTCGCGGACGCCGGAACGCCGATCTATGCTTCAGCCGGTGGGGTAGTGGACTATGCGAGCTTGAATAGTTCATATGGTAATATGGTCGAGATTGATCACGGCAACGAGATAGTCACGCGTTATGCGCACTGCTCGAAGTTGTTCGTGAAAGTCGGCCAGATTGTCCGGCGCGGCGAAAAGATCGCCGAGGTGGGGAGTACCGGGCGTTCCACCGGTAACCACCTGCATTTTGAAGTCCGTTACAAAGGTATTGCCCAGAATCCCGTGCGCTTTTTAGAAAAAGCCGCCAGCTGACAGTGATGGTATTGGCGAGGGTGGGGTGTTGTTTGCCTCACCCTTTTATTATTTGCAGGGCGCTCACAGCAGTAGAGAATATAAAAATATGATTTCCAGTGTGCTGAAAAGTATCTTCGGTAGCCGCAATGACCGTTTGCTCAAGCAATATCGCGCTACAGTCCAGTCCATCAACAAGCTAGAAGCCGACATCGCCAAATTAAGCGATGCAGAGCTGCGCCAGAAAACCGCCGAGTTCAAGCAGCGCTTCGAGCGGGGGGAGACGCTGGACGCGCTGTTGCCCGAGACTTTTGCCGTGGTGCGGGAAGCCAGTACCCGCCTGCTGTGGATGCGTCACTATGATGTGCAGCTGATCCGCGGGATGTTGCTGCATTATGGCAAGATCGCCGAGATGCGCACCGGCGAGGGGAAAACCCTGATGGCCACGCTGCCGGTTTACCTGAATGCGATTTCCGGCAGGGGCGTGCATGTCGTCACCGTGAACGATTTCCTGGCGGGGCGGGATGCCGAGTGGATGGGCCGGGTGTACCGCTTTTTGGGTTTGTCGGTGGGCGTGATTCTGTCGCAGATGGATTCGGCCGACAAACAGGCCGCGTACGCGGCCGATGTCACCTATGGAACCAATAACGAATTCGGCTTCGACTACCTGCGCGACAACATGGCGACCCAGGTAGGCGAACGTTTTCAGCGCGCGCTCAACTACGCCATCGTGGACGAAGTTGACTCTATCCTGATCGACGAGGCGCGCACGCCGCTGATCATTTCCGGCCAGGCCGAAGATAACGTCGATATTTACGTGCGCATCGACAAACTGGTGCCGCAATTGGTGCGCAAGGCCGGGGAACCGGATGCGGAAGGTCCGGGCGACTACAGCGTGGACGAGAAAAACAACCAGATCCTGCTGACCGAGGCGGGCCATGAAAATGCCGAAAATATCCTGGTCAGGGCCGGGCTGCTGCCGGAAGACGGAAGCCTGTACGACCCCGCCAACATCACACTGATCCACCATTTGTATGCGGCATTGCGCGCGCACAACCTGTTCCACCGCGACCAGCATTACGTGGTGCAGGACGGCGAAGTGGTGATCGTGGACGAGTTTACCGGCCGCCTGATGGCGGGACGGCGCTGGTCGGACGGTTTGCACCAGGCGGTTGAGGCGAAAGAGAGTGTGACGATCCAGAAGGAGAACCAGACGCTGGCCGCGATCACCTTCCAGAACTATTTCCGCATGTACGGCAAGCTTGCCGGCATGACGGGGACTGCGGATACCGAGGCGTACGAGTTCCAGCAGATATACAGCCTGGAAACCGTGATCATTCCGCCGCATCGCCCGACCATACGCAAAGACATGATGGACAAGGTCTACCTCACCGCCAGGGAGAAATATCATGCGGTGATAGACGACATAAAGGATTGCCACAAGCGCGGGCAACCGGTGCTGGTGGGCACGACCTCGATCGAGAATTCGGAATTGCTGTCCGGCTATCTGCAGCGCGACAAGCTGCCGCACCAGGTGCTCAACGCCAAGCAGCATGCGCGCGAAGCGGAAATCATCGCGCAGGCAGGGCGCCCCGGGATGATCACCATTGCCACCAACATGGCGGGGCGCGGAACGGATATCGTGCTGGGCGGCAATGCCGAGAAGCAGATCGAACTGGTGCATGCAGATGCCAGCCTGGACCAGGCAGCGAAGGAACAGCGTATCACCCGGGTAAAAACCGAATGGCAGGAATTGCACCAGCAGGTGCTTGCCAGCGGGGGGCTGCATATCATCGGCACAGAACGCCACGAGTCGCGCCGCGTGGACAACCAGGTGCGCGGCCGGGCCGGGCGCCAGGGCGACCCGGGCTCCAGCCGTTTTTTCCTGTCGCTGGAGGATCCATTGCTGAGGATTTTTGCCTCGGACCGGGTCACCGCGATCATGAACAGATTCAAGCTGCCGGAAGGAGAGGCGATCGAGCACAGCTGGGTGACGCGCGCGATAGAGAATGCGCAGCGCAAAGTCGAGGCCAGCAACTTCGACATGCGCAAACAGATCCTCGAGTACGATGATGTCGCCAACGATCAGCGCAAAGTGATCTACGAGCAGAGGAACGAGCTGCTCGAGAGCGGCGATGTAAGCGCAACCATCACGTCGCTGCGCCAGGGCGTGGTGAGCGATATTTTCCGCGCCCACATCCCGCCGGAAAGCGTGGAGGAACAATGGGACGTGCCCGGACTGGAGAAAGCCTTTACGGCAGAACTTCAATTCGAAATCCCGGTGAAATCCTGGCTGGACGCAGACAGCAACCTGGACGATGAGGCGCTGCTCGAAAAAGCGGTGGCCGAAGGCGACCGCCTGTACCAGGAGAAGTTTTCGCTCGCGCCGGGTGAAGCCCTGCACCAATACGAGCGCTTGGTCATGCTCAACAGCCTGGACCAGCATTGGCGCGAGCACCTCGCCGCGCTCGACCATCTTCGCCATGGCATACACC
>DAICZN010000112.1 GCA_027311105.1 Gallionella sp. | reverse complement strand
CTTGCTTGCCGCGCTTACGGATCAGTCTTGGCCGAGCTTGATGCGTTTGCTGAGGCGAAACGCGGCTCCAGGTTTGTCTTCAATGAAAACCGCCAGCGAGGTGATGCGGCGAGGCGTGGACAGGCATTCGCCAAAATGGTTCGCCGCAGCAGCCAGCAAATCAGAATCGATGCAGCCGTTATTGCACAAGCTCATGTGAAATTGCCAGTGTTCCAGAACAAAAGGGTAACCCCACCGTTCCAGGTAGTCGATTTCTTGCGGTGCCAGGCCAATTGCACGTTTTGCCCTTTTTTCCGCGGATTCCGGTGAGCGGTGGTGATCAAGTTGGGTGACGCAGGCTTCGGCAAGCCGAGAGATATCGGGTTGTGTATTCGTCAGTGTCAGCGCAGCAAAGCGATCGATTTGACGCACGGCAAGGGTAGGCAAGGACATTGGCTGGAAGCCGCGTGCCAGCTTGATGACATCGCTTTCAAATTCGGCCGCTGTGGTGAGCAGTTCCATCGGTGCTTTAAGCGTGGCATGAAAGCCATAGCGAGCGGGAGCGCTGGTGTTCGCGGCAAGGTGTGGTAAATCAGCTTGTGCTACTGGCAAACCCGTCTCGGCATCGCGACCCAGCCAGGCGCAACCCGATTGCCATAGCGGGTCGTCTGTTTCAGGTGCGTAATAGATGGCGACGCGCATGGGATGATCAGGCGACCCGCTGGCCTTCGCGCCACACGGCGCGAACGATGGGCAAACCTTCATGCACCCGCACGCGCACCAGATCGGCGCGCAGACCGATGTCGATTTTGCCGCGATCTGCCAACCCCACCAGCGCAGCCGGACCGGAACTGACCAAAGCCATGGCGGCTGGCAAGTCCAGCAGGCCATCTTGCGTACAGGCAAAGGCGGCTTCCATCATGGATGCGGGTACATAATCTGAAGCCAGCGCATCAAGCAAGCTTTCGCGGATCAGGTCGAGGGCTGCTACGTTACCCGAATGCGAGCCGCCACGCACCACGTTAGGCGCACCGCCTATGGTGCGGATACCTTTGTCACGGGCGTGACGGGCGGCTTCAATGGATACCGGAAATTCAGAAATCGTGATGCCGTCCAGATGGTTCTGGTCGATTTCTTCAATGGTTCTGTCATCATGCGATGCCAGCGGCACGTCTTGGTTGTGCAGCAGGTCGAGCACTTGTTCACGGTGGCGGGTACTGTAGGTTGCGCGCTTTTGCTGGAGACTAGCAATCATTTCCTCGACTTCCTCCAGCGCAAAGCCTTCTGCGCGGCGCAACTGACGGTATTTTTCAATATTCGCATACTGTCCGACACCCGGGCTGTGATCCATGATGCTGATCAGACGAACCAGGGGGTTAGCCAGTGTGCGCTGCAACAAATCGGGCATTTCCGGGGCGAGCAATTCGCAGCGCAGGTGCAGGAAGTGCTCGGTTTTGAGTAAACCGGTGTCAGTCATGGCTTGCAAATCGATCAGGCCTTCGGCGAAAGTCTGGCTGCGCGCTTTTTCAAAGCCGAGGTCACCCAGACACAGCGCATCGAATACCGTTGTGATGCCGGAAGCGGCGCATTGCGCATCATGTGCCATGAGTGCGGATCGGGAAGGCCAACGGGTGCGAGTTCGTGGCAATACCTGACGTTCAAGATTGTCCGTATGCAGATCGATCAGGCCTGGCGTTAAAAAGTCGTTGTCCATATCGAGATTGTCGGAAAGGTTGTCGGTGTTCCATTTACCGGGCTGGATATCGACAATGATACCGTTATCTATCACGATGGATCCATGCACCACTTCTCCAGCGAGAACAAGTCGTGCATTACTCAAAAGCCTCATGTCATGTCCTTGAATGTGCGGTTGATTCAGAAAAAAGCAGCCTGAGGTCAGAAACGGCATCATGCAATTGCGGGTCGTGGAATATGCCAACGATGGCGCAGCCTTGTGATTTCACTTCCCGGATCAGGTCGATGACGCGGTTGCGGTTGGTGGTGTCGAGCGAAGCGGTGGGTTCGTCGAGCAGCAGAATAGGCCATGGGCAGATGAAGGTGCGGGCAAGGTTGACGCGCTGTTGTTCGCCGCCGGAGAAGGTGGCCGGCGGTAAACCATGCAAGCGGCTCGGAATGCCCAGCCGCTCAAGCAAGGCTGCGGCGCGCAATTTGGCCTCGTGGCCGGAGGCGCCGCGATCGACCAGCGGTTCGGCAACCAGATCGATTGCGGCAATGCGCGGTATTGCACGCAGAAATTGTGACACATATCCTATGGTGGTGCGGCGGATGGCGAGGACAAGTTCAGGCGCGGCAGCTGCCAGATCAACCTGCTGCCCCAGGTGGCGGATCAGTATTTCCCCACCGTCCACCAGATAGTTGCCATACAGCGCTTTGAGCAAGCTGGATTTTCCTGTGCCGGAAGCCCCGGCCAAAGTGATGCATTCACCCGCGCCTACCGCAAGTTCGGCCTCGTGCAGCACATCCAGGCGCACGCCGCCTTGCAAATGGAGAAGGAAGCTTTTGTTTATGCCTCGGGCATGCAGCATGGGTTGGTTCATGCTGGCAGCACCGAAGACACCAGCAACTGGGTGTAGGCATGGTGAGGATCATCCAGTACCTGATCAGTCAGGCCGGATTCCACGATGAGCCCCTGACGCATGACGATGAGTCGGTCGGCGAGCAGGCGCGCCACACCGATATCGTGCGTCACCAGCACAACAGCCAAACCAAGCCGACGTACCAGTGAGCGGATCAGGTCGAGAACTCTGGCTTGAACGGAGGCATCCAGTCCGCCAGTCGGTTCGTCCATGAACACCAGTTCGGGTTCGGTTACAAGCATGCGGGCGATTTGCAGGCGTTGCAGCATGCCGCCAGAAAAATTCATGGGCAGGTCGTCCAGACGTTTGGGGTCTATTTCCACCTGTTCCAGCCAATGTGTCGCAATGGCCCGGATATTCCCGTAATGGCGATCACCTGCAGCCATCAGTCGCTCGCCGATATTGCCGCCGGCAGTGATGTTCAAGCGCAAGGCGGCGCGTGGATTCTGCTCGACAAAGCCCCAGCGCGCGCGCTGCAGCCGGTGCAGTTCGCGTTCGCCCAGTTCGCTCAGGCTGCGCAGGTTGGCGCCATCATGATAGTGAACCGTACCTTGGTCGGCATTCATTCTGCCGGCAAGAACGTTCAGCAAAGTGGTTTTTCCGGAACCGCTTTCGCCGACAACGGCCAGAATTTCATGCCGGCGCACTTCCAGCGAGACGCCGTCAAGTGCTGGGGTGGCGCCGAAACTGTGGCGTAATTCGTGTGCTTTGAGCAGTGTTGTCATTTCGCGGCTTTTTGGCGGTTCTGGCAGAAATCGGTGTCGGAGCAGAGGAACAGACGCCCGCCGTCGTTGTCGGTAATGACTTCGTCCAGGTAGCTGTCATCGGATCCACACTGGGAGCAATTGTGCTGTGCGCGTCCCGGATGGAAGGGGTAATCCACGAAATCCAGTGATCGTACTTCGGTATAAGGCGGCACTGCATAAATCCTTTGCTCTCGTCCCGCGCCGAACAGTTGCAATGCGGGCATGCGGTGCAATTTCGGGTTGTCGTAGGCAGGTATCGGGGAGGGCGACATCAAATAGCGGCGATTCACCATAACCGGGTGGTTGTACGCCGTGGCGACGCGGCCAAAACGGGTAATATCTTCGTACAGCTTGACATGCATGGCGCCATAGTCAGCCAGTGCGTGGAGACGCATGGCGGCACTCTTGTTGGGTTCCAGTCGATACAGCGGTTCTGGCATTGGCACCTGATAGATCAGTATCTGATCTTGCCGCAGGGGTGTTTCTGGGATGCGGTGGCGGGTCTGGATCAGGCTGGCACCAGCGGTGTGGGTGGTGGTGGCGACACCAGCAGTCAAGGCGAAGAAGCGCCGGATCGATATGGCGTTGGTGGTGTCGTCCGCACCTTGATCGATGACTTTTAACACATCAGACATGCCCAATAAAGCTGCCGTAATTTGAATGCCGCCGGTACCCCAACCATAGGGCAAAGGCATTTCTCGACTGGCGAATGGAATTTGATGCCCCGGAATGGCAACGGCCTTTAAAATGGCGCGACGAATCATGCGCTTGGTGTTTTCGTCCAGATAAGCGAAGTTGTACCCTTTCATGATGCTGAGTCCGTTGCGTTGCTGGCGACGGATGTTGCACGCAGGCTGCGTAACAACTCAAGTTCGCTTTGAAAATCGACATGATGTGGCAATTTCAGGTGTTCCACAAAACCTGTCGCTTCGATGTTATCGCAGTGCGCCAGTACGAATTCCGCTGCCTGCGCCGGCGCTTGCACTTCCTCACCCAGTTCGGCGCTGCGCAGCGAGCGGTCGAGCAAGGCAGCAGCAATCGCGCGTCGGTCTGCATGGCCAAAGCACAAGCCATAGCCACGCGTGAATTGTGGCGGCGCCTGCTTCGAGCCGGCAAACTGATTGACCATCTGGCATTCGGTCAGGGTAATGTCGCCGATTTCTATGCTGAAACCGAGTTCCGGCGGGATAATCGACACGGCCACATCGCCGACGCGCAGTTCGCCGACAAAAGGATGGTTATGGCCGTAGCCGCGTTGGGTTGAATAGGCCATTGCCAGTAAAAACCCTTCATCGCCACGTGCCAGCGCCTGCAAGCGCAAATCGCGTGTTGTCGGAAAGCCGAGCGGTGTCATGGTGATGTCGCCGGGGGGGTGTGCAGCGCATGCCTCAAGTTCGATCAATGCTTCTGCACCCAACAGATCCGTCACATGCGGCGCGCTGGCAGCAGTATGTTGTACTGTTGGCGCATGATCAGGAAGCCTGGCATCGTCCAGCAAAGAGAAATCCAGCAGTCGATGGCTGTAATCGGTTGTAGCGCCCAACCGCTGGCCACCCGGTAGATCTTTGAATATCGCCGAAATGCGTCGCCGCAAGGTCATGTGCGCTGTCTGCAAAGGCACGCTGTAGCCGAAACGTGGCAAGGTCGTTCGGTACGCGCGTAACAGAAAAGCGGCTTCAATCAGGTCGCCTTGCGCCTGCTTGATCGCGAGTGCTGCAAGATCCCGATCACAGACGGAACCTTCCGCCATTACACGATCGACTGCACGGCCCATCTGGCTTTTAATTTGCGCGACCGATAGACCAGGGAGCGTCGCATCCCCCCGGCGCTCTTCGGCCAACCAGGCGTGTGCCGCATCGATGGCCTGTTCACCACCTTTTACTGCCACATAGGCCATGTTCAGATCTCCTCGATCATTACGCTGCGCGGCAAACCAATGATTTGCCGACCGGCACACAGCAGGATATCGATGCCGCGAGGCGCAGATTGGCTG
>DAICZN010000111.1 GCA_027311105.1 Gallionella sp. | reverse complement strand
GATTTCATTGCCCGTAAACTTGCCCGGTGCATTAGGCGTAGCATGCGTGGCAAGATAATTGCTGATTTGCGTCGCGACCGGCACGGTCAGCGCAAAGCCACCAGGAGGTGTCTGATAATTCCCTATCCCCGGCTGCAGGGTCACGCGCGAGCCGCCCTGGGCATAGCCTGTACAAGCAGTATAAGATACCATCGCCACATTTGTGCTTGACGGTGTAGTACTCCCATCATTCAGACCTGTCTCTGCAGCACACGGCATACCCAGGCCCAGACTGAGCGAAGTGAACTCGGTCCAGTTGGTCGGCGTGACAGCCTTGACGCTGGAGGCGGCATTGATCGTGAACTGCCCGCCTCCATACGCATTCACGATCCCTACATCGTACGAGCCGACATCGCTCAGGCTGTCGCCAAACGAAACCTGCGAGGCAAATTTCGGTTTGGCGGGGACATCACTGCCGCCGCCGCAACCCGCCAGAATCACGATGACCAGCAAAGCTGAACTTAACTTGAATTGACGCATTTGAATTCTCCCGGGTTGATTGATCAAGATTCCAGGCAAGCTGCAAGGCATTCCCGTAATTGCGAAAAACCGTCTATTCCTGATGTTCCAATTTGCACTGCGCGGATTACCGGATCCGGGGTTAAAAACCAACCCGGAAACTCCGTGTGATCATGCGCCTATTCTTCAGGGGGAACAACCCTGGGCTTGCGGTCTTCACCGACTGCCACATAGGTCAGCGTGGCCTCGGTGACCTTGACGCAAACCGGTTTGGCCGGATCGCGCTGCGAATACACCTCTACATTCACCGTGATGGAAGTGCGCCCGACCTTGACGATATTCGTATAAAAGCTCACCAAGTCGCCCATGAACAACGGCTGCTTGAACACGAAGGAATTCACCGCGACCGTGGCCACCCTGCCCCTGGCGCGATGCAAAGCGGGAATGCTCCCGGCAATATCCACCTGGGCCATGATCCATCCGCCGAACACGTCGCCGGTAAAGTTGCAATCGCTGGGCATCGCAACCACGCGTATGGTCGGCTCGCGCTGGGGCAGGGTGGTGTGCTGATGGTCATCCAAGATTAACGTCCTTCATAAAGTTGTTCGATCTGTTCGGCGTAACGCGCTGCCACCTGCGGGCGCTTGAGTTTGAGGGTGGGCGTCAGCAAGCCGTTCTCTATACTCCACTGCTCGGTCAGCAGCAGCACGCGGCGCACATTCGCGTACCCCGGGAATTCCCTGATCTGTTCCGCGATGCGGTCCAGAACCTGCTGCTCGACACGGCTGTCATGCAGCGCTTCCGGCATGTCGGCGCGCACCCCAACCTGTTGCGCGAATGCCTGCCATTGTTCGGGATTGACCACCGCCAGCGCCACCAGCTTGGGCCGTCCCTCGCCGTACACCATCACCTGTTCGAACAGGCGGTCGCGCAGGATGGCTTCCTCTATGTCGGCCGGCGGCACCTTTTCGCCATTGGACATGACGATGATCTCCTTGAGCCGGCCGGTGATGTAGATGTGCCCTGTCTCGCTGATGCGCGCGGTATCGCCGGTGTTCAGCCAGCCGTCCTGGTCTATCATCGCGGCCGTGGCAGCGGGGTTGTTCAAATAGCCCAGCATATTGGACGGGCCGCGCACCAGCAGCGCGTTGTGCTCACCGATGCGCACTTCTATGCCGGACAAGGGCAGGCCCACGCTGGAGGGATAGTTGTCGTCGACATGGTTTGCGCTGATCACCGGGCTGGTTTCGGTCAGGCCATAACCCTGGATCAGCGGCAGGCCGAACGCGATGAACAGGCGCGACACCTTGGGGGACAGGGCCGCGCCGCCGCTCAGGGATATCCGCAAACGGCCCCCCAGCCTGTCCATCACCTTGTCCGCCACCAGCCGTTTCAGCAGCGGCCACAACAATAACTTCGGGTGCCAGGCAGCCCTTCCCTGTTGGCGCTCGAAGCGGTGCCAGCCCACATCCACCGCAAGCTTGAACAGCTTGCGACGCAACGGCGGCCCCTCTTCGAGCTTGGCATGGATCGCGTTGTAAATGCGTTCGTAGATGCGCGGCACGGCGATCAGCGCGGTCGGCCGGATAGTCAACAAGTCTTCGGCAAGCAACGGAATGGAACGCGCGTAGGCCACCATCTCACCGGCCATCATCGGCATGTAATAGCCCACAGTGCGTTCGAAAGTATGCGACAGCGGCAGGAAGGACAACGAAATGTCGGAACTGTCAAAACTTAAACTGATCGCCATGAACGCTTCATAGGCGTTGTACAGGATATTGTAGTGCGACAGCATCACACCCTTGGGTTTCCACGTGGTGCCGGAGGTATAAATGATGGTGGCCAGCGTATCTCGGTCGCGCACGCGTTCCCAGCCCTTCCTGCCCTGTGCCGGCAGCCAATCATGCGCGCATTGCAGGCGCGGTTCGCTGTCTTCCGGTATTTTGTCGATGCTGACCAGGCGCTTGATTCCACCGAGCTGATCGCGCACCGTGCGCAGCGCCTGCCACTGCTCGGCAGTCTCGAACAGCAGCACTTTCACCTGTGCATCATTGATGATGTAGGCAACGTTGTCCGGCCTGTCCACGGTATACAGCGGCACCACCACCAATCCCAGCGACATCGCGGCCTGCTCGAACATCACCCATTCCGGGCAGTTGCGCAACATCAGCGCAACGCGGTCGCCCGGTATCAGCCCCTCGCGCTGCAACGCCACCTGCCAGCGCGTCATCTGGTCGAAAGTCTGTGCCCAGGTGAGGGTCAACCATGCTTCGCGATGCACGTCGAAATAACGGTAGGCGATATTGCCGGGTGTGCGTTTTACCCGTTCCAGAAACAAGCCGTGCAGAGTGCCTGCCTGTTCCGGCGTAATCAAATCCCGATGCTTCTCTCGCATTTCACTCCCCTGTGAATCAACCCAGAAACAAATCGTTGAACAGCGGCGTACCCGGCGCTACCGCATATTGCGCGAAGTCGCTCTCCCCGGCTGCGCGCAATACATCTTCGTCGATGAAAAAATTCCCGCTGCAGGTGCGGCTGTCGCGCGTCAGGATCGCGTGCGCCGCATCCGCCATGATGGCGGGAAGGCGCGAAGCGCGCAGCACCGCTGCCGGAAAATTGAACTCGATGGCGGCAGTGGCGATGGTGGTGCGCGGCCACAGGCAGTTCACCCCTATCCCCCCGGCCCCGCCGCCATCGGCGGCGAATTCCCGCGCCAGGCCGAGCGTGCACAGGCTCATGCCATATTTCGAGATCGTATAAGCCAGATGCGGGGCAAACCATTTGGCATCCAGGTTGAGCGGCGGCGACAGGGTAAGAATGTGCGGATTGGCCGCGCGTTTGAGGTGGGGAATACAGGCCTGCGAAACCAGAAAAGTCGCGCGCATGTTCACGTCCCACATCAGGTCGAGCCGCTTCGGTGTCGTTTCCAGTGTGGTGGTCATGCTGATGGCGCTGGCGTTATTGACCAGCACATCGATACCGCCGAAATGCCCCACCACCTGTTCCACCGCAGACTTGATCGCCAGCTCGTCGCGCACATCCAGCTGGATCGCCAGCGCCTGGCCGCCGGCTTGCACCACCTCATCGGCAACCGTATGTATCGTGCCCGGCAATTTGGCATGCGCCGTTGCCGTCTTTCCGGTGATCACCACCTTCGCGCCATCGCGCGCGCAACGCAGCGCGATCTCCCGCCCGATTCCGCGGGTGGAGCCGGTAATCAAAATGACTTTGCCATGCAGATCGTTCATTCCCGGAATCTCTTTCAAAATTTGCCCATACATTGTCCCGGAGAACGAGAGTTTTTATCGTCGGAATGCTTTTATACCCGTGCCGCCCGCAACTGCTCAGGCGCAAAATCATCCACCATGATGACCTTGCGGCGCAGCGCGTAGTCCCTTTCCAATTGCAAGGCCTGTTCCGGGGTAATGATGCCCAGATCGCGTGCTTCGGCGATGCGCAACGGCTCCTCCAGCGCCTTTAGTTTGCCCGCCTTGCGCGCTTCTTCCAGGCTGGCGAGCAAAGGTTCGCTGGCCAGTGTGCTGGCCAGGGCTGCTTCCAGCGCACCCACAGGATCCTGTTCATCCTCGGGAACGTAGATCCCCCCGGTCAAACGATCGCGCGCATCGCCGGGCTTCATCAACAGCGTGGCGATCTGGTGTCCGAGGTGATCGGACGGCGCAGACAAACCTTTACCCAGCGGGAAAACCAGGACGCTTAACAAGCCCCGTACCCAGGCATTCGGAAAATTCTCGATCACGCCATCGAATGCCTGCTGGATCTTGTACAGCGCGTCCTGCATGGACCAGTCCAGCAACGGCAGATCTTCTGCCTGACGGCCGTCATCTTCAAAACATTTCAATGCCGAAGAGCACAAATACATCAGGCTCAATACATCGCCGAGCCGTGCGGAGATTTTCTCGCGGCGCTTCAGCGAGCCGCCCAGCGCCGCCATCGCCACATCCGCGCTGAAGGCAAAAGCCGCCGAGAAACGCGTCAGGTGCTGGTAATAGCGGCGGGTTTCCAGGCCCTCTGGCGCTGCTATGCCACGCCCGCCGGTTAACCCGAACACCAGGCTGCGCGCCGCATTGCTCAATGCAAAGGTGATATGCCCGAACAGCGCCTCGTCGAACTGGTGCAGGGCGCGCTGGCGGTCATGATCATGCACCGCAGCAATTTCTTTCAGGACATAGGGATGGGAGCGAATCGCCCCCTGGCCGAAGATCATCAGTGTGCGGGTCAGGATGTTCGCGCCTTCCACAGTGATGGCGACCGGCATCTGCTGGTAGAAACGGCCCAGATAATTGTCCGGCCCGAGGCTGATACCCTTGCCGCCGTGGACATCCATCGCGTCGTTGATGACGATGCGGCAACGCTCCGTGGAATGATATTTGATGATCGCCGAGATCACCGATGGCTTGCCGCCCATGTCCAGCGCCAGGGCGGTAAAGCGGCGTGCCGCGTCCACCATGTAGGTGTGGGCCCCGATACGCGCCAGGGGTTCTTCCACTCCCTCGAATTTGCCTATCGGCACCTTGAACTGCTTGCGCACCCGGCCATAGGCCCCGCTGGTGCGCGCGACCAGTTTCATGCCGCCCACGCTGCTGGCGGGCAATGAGATCGAACGGCCCGCAGCCAGGCACTCCATCAGCATGCGCCAGCCCTGGCCCACGCGCGAGGTGCCGCCGATGATGTACTCCATCGGGATGAACACATCCTTGCCCTGCGTCGGGCCGTTCAGGAAAGCGGAATTCAGCGGGAAATGCCGGCGCCCGATCTGCACCCCCGGGGTGTCGGTGGGTATCAGCGCGAGCGTGATGCCGCGGTCGGCTTCGCCTCCCAGCAGGTGTTCCGGGTCATACAATTTGAACGCCAGGCCGAGCAGCGTGGCTGCCGGCGCCAGCGTGATATAGCGTTTCTCCCAGGTCAGGCGCATCCCCAGCACGTTCTGCTGCCCGGCAAATTCCCCGTGGCAAACCACGCCATAATCGGGGATCGCGCCGGCATCGGAACCCGCGAACGGGCCGGTAAGCGCGAAGCAGGGCACTTCCAGACCGCGGGCCAAACGGCGCAGGTATTTTTCCTTTTGCTGTTCCGTGCCGTAGTGCAGCAACAGTTCGGCCGGCCCCAGTGAATTGGGCACCATCACCGTGACTGCGCCCGTGCCGCTGCGCGAAGCCACTTTGCACACCACCGCGGAATGCGCCTGCGCGGAAAATTCCAGCCCGCCATAGTGCCTGGGTATGATCATGCCGAAGAAACCCTTGTCCTTGATGTACTGCCAGACCTCGGGGGGCAGATCGGCGCGGTTATGCGTGATGTCCCAATCGTCCAGCATGGCGCACAACTGCTCGACCTCATTGTCGAGAAAGGCCTGTTCCGTGGCACTCAATCCGCACTTCGGGAAGGCCATCAATTTGTCCCAGTCCGGGTTGCCGCTGAACAACTCGCCTTCCCATCCCACGGTTCCGGCATCGATCGCCTCCTGTTCCGTGGCGGAAATCTGCGGCAGGATGTTGCGGAAGATTTTAAGCAATGCGCCGCTCACCACATTGCGGCGCACGTAGGGTATCCCGAACAGCACGATAAACAACAGCAGGGCAATGCCCACCGGAATCAGCACATAGTCCGAAAAACTTGCCTGTATCGAAACCACCGGCACGATTACCAACGCCGCCAGCACCCAGCTGGTAATCGAGGCGCGGTAAAACGCCAGCATGACGCATATCGCCAGTGAAATTAATACGGTTAATGCCATGGTCGCTGTATCTCCGAATTTGTTTTTTTGTGCAGCCGCACTTTAACGCGATACAACAAGCAGCACAACAACGAACTAAGCCGGCTTGCTCCAAATGATTTCCATCTGGTTGCCGCTTTCCCGCTTGCCGGCCGGAAGCGAGTGGCCAATAAAAATCCTCACCGCATCCTGTCCACCGCCTGTTCAACCCTGTCCACGGCGATGATTTCCATGCCCGGAATCTTTTGCCTGGGTGCGTTGGCCCTGGGAATGATGGCCTGCGTGAACCCCAGCTTGGCGGCTTCGCGCAAACGTTCCTGGCCGCGCTGCACGGGACGCACTTCGCCCGCCAGACCGACTTCGCCGAACACCACCAGCTTTGCCGGCAGCGGTTTGTTGCGCAGGCTGGAGACCATCGCAAGGATCACCGCGAGATCCGCCCCCGGCTCGGTGATCTTCACGCCGCCCACCGCATTGATGAACACGTCCTGGTCGTAACACGCAATGCCCGCGTGGCGGTGCAGCACCGCGAGCAGCATCGCCAGGCGATTCTGTTCCAGCCCCAGCGACAGCCGCCGCACGTTCGGCGAGTGGGCTTCGTCGAGCAGCGCCTGGATCTCCACCAGCAAGGGTCGCGTGCCTTCCTGTGTGACCATCACGCAGGAGCCGGCGACCGGTTCGCCGTGCTGCGACAAAAACAGCGCCGAGGGGTTGCTCACCTCGCGCAGGCCCTTTTCGGTCATCGCAAACACGCCCAGTTCGTTGACCGCGCCAAAGCGGTTCTTGAACGCGCGTATCAGGCGGAAGCTGGAATGGGTGTCGCCCTCGAAATACAGCACCGTGTAGACGATGTGTTCCAGCACGCGCGGGCCGGCCAGCGCGCCTTCCTTGGTCACGTGGCCGACCAGGATGATGGTGATGTTGCTGCTCTTGGCTACGCGCGTGAGCTGCGCGGCGCATTCGCGCACCTGGGCCACCGAGCCCGGCGCCGAAGTGAGCTGCTCGGAATAAACCGTCTGTATGGAGTCGATCACCACCACGTCCGGTTTGTCGTGCGCAATGGCGGCCTGGATCTTTTCCAGCTGGATCTCCGCCAACAGGCGCAGGCTGCTTGCATCCAGCGACAATCGTTTTGCGCGCAGGGCAATCTGCTGTGCGGATTCTTCCCCGCTCACATACAGTGTTTTCTGTTGCCGGGACAGGTGCGCCAGCACCTGGAGCAGCAGGGTGGACTTGCCGATGCCAGGATCGCCGCCGATCAGCACCACCGCCCCCTGCACCAGCCCGCCGCCGAGCACCCGGTCGAATTCCGCTATGCCGCTCGGCGTGCGCGGCACTTCTGCCGCTTCCACCTCGGATAGCATCTGCACCCTGCCTGTTGCGGTCAGCGCGCTGAAACGGTTCTTGCCGCCTGGCGCAATCTCGGCGACGCTCTCGACAAGCGTGTTCCATGCTTCACAATGCGGACACTGCCCCTGCCACTTCGCCACCTGTCCGCCGCATTCGGTGCAGGAATAAATCGTTTTTGCTTTTGCCATGCCAGCCTTTTATTGGTTCGATACGCCCGGGGTTCCTGCATCCGGGCAACAGGACATTAGCTGCCGGGAAATGGGAGCCGGGTTATTTGTCCAGCAAGCCCAGCCTTATCATATTCCTCACCATGACCTTGATATAACCCCGGGTGAGACCCTCGTTCAAATCGCTCAGGCCTGTTTCGGCAGAGGCCGCCCAGATCAGCTTGTCGGTTCCGGCCTGGTACAGATTGGTCTCCATGATCGCGTATTCATTTTCGGCCATATAGCCGGGCGAGTACATATACTGGTAGCCATACCCGTAATAATCGGGCCACGAGTTGTAGTAAGGCGGGAAATAAGGGGTTGCCGGCACGTAGGTGCGCACGATCTTTTTGCTGACCAGCCTGGTAATCAGGATAGCGTCGGCCCCCAGCTCCTTTACCTGGGCCGCGATGGCCTTGCGGTTATCTGGTTGCAGTTCGGGCAGGACAGTATAGCTTGCGATCGCCGCTGTGCCGCGCGCCTCCAGCTGCGCGACAAATTCATCCTCGAAAACTCTCCTGGCGAGCGGACTCTTGACCACCCCGATGACCATGATCTCGGTGGGCCGCGTGTTATAGGACGGGTCTTTCCAGACCGAATTCAGGCGTGTGGTCGTGCAGGCAGAAAGCAACAAGGCCAGTGCCATCAAATAGCCCAGGGGCTTGAGTAGATAATTCACCAATTTCGAGTTTCTCCGGGTTCTGATGAGCATGCAAAACATCCGCTAATTCACCAAGTCAGCACATTATCCGCCATAACTCTGCACGAGCACACTAGCCACAACTTGCCGTCAATAAAATTGCAGCGAGCTCAACCCGGCATGGAGATCAACACGATTTCATTCGGTCATGACGCGCTCGATGCGCTTGTCGGGGATCAGCCACATGACAGCAACCGCTACGTATAACGCCCCCGCCAGCCACTGGCTCCAGAACGCCACCGGTATCGCGATCGCATACAGCAATGGCGAAATCTTACCCTTGCGGTCATGCCCCACAGCTTTGGCGAGCAGCGCGGCATTGCCGCCGTTAACCGAGATGATGCTATTCTGCAATATCCAGTAAGCCAGCGCCGCCATGAGCAGCACCACCCCATATAGGGATGTGGGTAACGCGGCAAAATTATTCTCGCCCATCCAGCCGGTCACGAATGGTACCAGCGATAGCCAGAACAACAAATGCAGATTCGCCCAAAGGATGCCGCCGCTGACGCGTTGCACCGTGTGCAGCATATGATGATGGTTATTCCAGTAGATGCCGAGATAAATGAAACTGAGCACATAACTCAGGAACACCGGCAGCAACGGTTGCAACGCCTGCCAGTCCGAACCATGCGGCACTTTCATCTCCAGCACCATGATGGTGATGATGACCGCGATCACGCCATCGCTGAAAGCTTCCAGGCGGCCCTTCCCCATGTCTCCTCCCCGGGCCAAGACATATCACCCGTGCAATATTTACTGCTTGGACGCAGACCAGTCATAGCTGCGTACCTTGCCCTGCTTGTCAAACTTGACCTGCAGGATTTTAATTTTGGCCGTGCTCAGATTATGCAGCCTGCCTTCGGCAAAATAATAGGACCATTCGTCAAAGCGCTCACCGTCGGTGGCCAGGCTGACCCCCACGCTGGCGGGCTCACCCAGCCAGGAGCGAACCTGATCCTGGGTGGTGACACCCTGCTCTATCCTGGATGTGAATAGGCTCACGTCAAAATCCCTGCCCAGCTTGACCGAGCTGCAGGCACCAAGCAATGCCACGGCAAATAAAATTGCGGCCATACGTGAAATTCCTGTCATGATTCCTCCTGCTGAAATTTGGGTACCGGCATCAATGTTGATGCCGACTTTGGAAAATTACAAGAGAAAATTACAGGATAAATCCGGGGACATTGGCTTGATGCATTTTCAGCGCACCGCACAACCCGGAATGCCGGCCATGCACCACCGCCCGCTTGCAACCGGGCCTGCACGATCTATCCGCACAAGCAAAATCCGGCCCGTTGATTGCCTGGATGATCCGGCACCGATGGAGCTTCACGTTCCGGTGCTTCTGTTCCGCGCCCGTTCCAATTTGAACAACTGCGGAATAATCGGGAATGCTAAAATCACGGACACTAACGCATAAACCCAGAACAACAACAACCATGAGCAACCAGGAAAATCAGTCCGGAACCGCACAGCCCGGCAAAAGAAACGGGATACTGCTGCGCATCGCCGCATTGACGGCAATCATTCTGCTCGCAGTGTTCGGCTGGTGGTATTTTTCCTGGCAATGGTTCAGCAGCACCGATGACGCGTATGTGGGCGGCGACGTGGTTGCGGTGACATCGCTGACCCGTGGGACCGTGGCATCCATTTTCGGGGACACCACCCAGGCCGTGATCGAAGGCCAGTTGCTGGTGCAACTTGACGACAGCGACGCGCGCCTGCAACTGGACGGCGCGGAAGCGGAGCTGGCTGCGGCGGTGCGCGAGGTGCGCGGCCTGTATGCAACCAGCCGGGGAAACCTGCCGCTGATCGAGCAGCGCCGCGCCGACCTGGCGCGGGCGCAGGCCGAACTGGCCAGCAGCGAAGCGACCCTGGCCCAGGCCGAGGCCGAATTCAAACGCCGCGAATCATTGGTCAGGCAGAATTTCATCTCGGTGGAAAACCTGCAGATCGCGCAAACCGCCCGCGATGCGGCGCGCGCCCAGCACGATGCGGCGCTCAGCGCGGTGCGGGCCGGCAGTTCGGCCATCGCCCAAAGCGTGGACCAGGCCGATGTTTCCAGCGCGCGCGTGGACAATACCTCGCTGGAAAACCACCCCAATGTGCGCGCCGCCGCGGTGAAGGTTCGCGAGGCCGCGCTCGCGCTGGCGCGCACCCGGGTGCTGGCCCCGGTCAGCGGACAGGTCGCCAAACGCCCGGTGCAAATCGGGGAATGGGTTCAACCCGGCGATGCGCTGATGGCAATCGTGCCGCTCGACAAGATATGGCTGGATGCCAATTTCAAGGAAACCGAATTGAGTAACGTGCGCATCGGACAGCAGGTCAGGATAACTTCCGATTTCTACGGCAACTCCGTCGTGTTCCATGGCCGCGTGGTCGGCCTGGCGCCGGGCACGGGTTCCGCGTTCGCGCTGCTGCCGGCGCAAAATGCCACCGGCAACTGGGTCAAGATCGTGCAGCGCCTGCCGGTGCGCATCTCGCTGGACAGCAGGGAATTGCAGGAGCACCCGTTGCGCATCGGGCTGTCCGTGGACGCCACGATAGACACCCACGACCGCAGCGGCGCGGCCTTGACCGTGCTTCCCGGCACCAGGGCGATCGCCGCCACTTCGGTGTACGCGCAGGACATCAAGGCAGCCGACGCGCTTGTGGCACAAATCATCGCAAGCAACCTGGGGCGCAAGTGAACAGGGCATTTTTTGGAGTGCGCAGACGTGTCTGCGCTCAGAAGGTGGCGACACGTCGCCGCACTCCAAAAAACGTGAGCGCAACTCACGCCGCTTAATTTCAAAATAAGCCGATGAATTCCGTGCAGATCGCCCCGCTCAGCGGCATCAAACTGATACTGGCAACGCTGGCGCTCGGCATGGGCTCGTTCATGAACATCCTGGACCTGACCATCGTCAATGTCGCCGTGCCCACGATGGCCGGGGATTTTGCGGTCAGCCCGACGCAGGGCACCTGGATCATCACTTCATATTCGGTGGCCGAAGCCATCATGCTGCCGCTGGCGGGATACCTCGCCGGACGTTTTGGCGAAGTGCGCAGCTTCGTCGCGGCGACCCTGCTGTTCACGCTGGCTTCGCTGTTATGCGCGGCCTCGATCTCGTTCCCGATGTTGCTCGCCGCTCGTGTGCTTCAGGGGGTGTTTGGCGCTTCGATGATACCGCTGTCGCAAACGCTGCTCGCGGCTATCTATCCGCCGCACCAGCGCGGGCTGGCGCTGGGCATCTGGGCGATGACCACGGTGATCGCGCCGATCGCCGGTCCCCTGGCGGGCGGCTGGCTGACAGACAACGCCTCCTGGCACTGGATCTTCCTGGTCAACCTGCCGGTCGGCCTGCTGGTCGGTATTTCTGTGGCGGCGATGTTATCGCACCGCGATGCGGTTCAGCCCGGCACGCGCGACCAGAAAATGGACTGGATCGGGTTGTCCCTGCTGATCGTCGGTATCGGCTCGCTGCAAATCCTGCTCGACAAGGGAAACGAGCTGGACTGGTTCAGCTCCGGCACCATCATCACGCTGGCGGCAACAGCGGCGCTCGCGCTGCTGGTGTTCGTCATATGGGAACTGGATGCACAACACCCATTGGTCGACTTGCGCCTGTTCGCGCGGCGCAATTTTCTGGTGGGCGCGGTATGCCTGTTCCTGGGCATGATGGCTTTTTTTGGCGTGGTCGTGATCATTCCGTTGTGGTTGCAAACCTATCAGGGCTATACCTCGCTGTGGGCGGGAAAATCCGTGGCGTTCGGCGGCGTGCTGGCAGTCATCCTCGGTCCTGTCGTCGGGGCCAACATAGCCCGCGTTGACGCGCGCGCCGTCACCACGTTCGGTTTCATCGTATTTGCGCTGGTGGGGTACTGGAGCGCGCGCTTCACGCCCGACATCGACTATTGGACGATCGCGATCAGCCGCTTGTACATGGGGATCGGCATCAGCTGCTTCTTCCTGCCGCTGATCACGATAGGCCTGTCGGGCTTGCCCGCCGAGCGTATTGCCGCCGCCTCGGGCCTTTCCAACTTCATGCGCAATCTGGGCGCCAGTTTCGGCACGGCCATTACCACCTGGCTGTGGACCAGCAAGGCTTCCGAATACCATGCCAGGCTGGTGGAAAACATCCAGCCATACAATCCCGTGGCAAACGATTACCTGAAACAATTGCACCGTCTCGGCATGCCGGGCGATACCGCTTACGCCTATATGGAAAACCTGGTCACCGTCCAGTCCTATACCATGGCCACCGACCAGATCCTGAAGATTTCCGCCACGCTGATGCTGTCACTGGTCCTGCTGATCTGGTGGGCAAAGCCCCCGTTCGTCGCCAAACGCGGCGGACATTGAACCCCGCCCTCATTTCATTTTGGAGGGCAGCTTTATCGTGTCGCCTGCGACCATGAAAACACCCTTGCCTTGATGGTGCAGCGTGCGCGGATTCTTCATGGCAGTATCGATCCAGGCCCCGACCACTTCCAGCACGAAGAAATTGTACTTGTTCACCATCCGCGTATCGGCCACCCTGCATTCGAGATTGGCGTAGCACTCCGCGATCAGCGGCGGTGCCACCCGCGAGGCGGGCAGCGGCGTCAGCCCGAATCTCCCGAACTTGTCCACTTTCTTTCCCGAACAATTGCCTATGCCCACCACCTGCTTCGCCAGTTCCACAGTCGGGATGTTGAGCACGCATTCCTTCGTCGCGACCAATGCATCGAAGCTGTGATTACGCCCGCTGATTACACAGCCCACCAGTGGCGGATCAAACTCCATCATCGTGTGCCACGACTGGGTCATGATGTTCGCCTTGCCCTTGTGCGCGGTGGTGACCAGCAGCACAGGCCCGGGCTCCATCAGGCGGTAAACCCGGGATATCGGAAATCTTTTCCTGGCCATTTCAACACTCCTTTCAACAAAGGGGATTTGATACTGACCCTATCGTCTCCTGCTGTGCTTCGAGCTGAAACCGGTTTGAGTTTGGAGTGCGGCGACGTGTCGCCGCTATCCTATCTAAGAGCGCAGGTATGTCTGCACACTCCAAACAAAAAACACTCTCCCGCGCGGGCGGGAATAACTGGTTAATGGATTATTTGAGTTCCAGACTTCACTCTCAACCTATCCCGCAATCAATCGCGTAAAATCCACGCCGCACTATAACGCTGCCCTCGGCAAACAACCATATCACTTTTAGTCTGGATAACACCCCCACCGTGTCCGCCGAAGTCGAACGTTTTTTCTCCGAACAAAGTCCGCTTGCCACAGAGGTGGCATCGTTCCGTCCGCGCGCACAGCAGCGCGAGATGGCGCTCGCGGTTGCCGAGGCGATACGCGACAACGCGATACTGGTCGTCGAGGCGGGCACCGGCACCGGCAAGACCTTCGCCTATCTGGTGCCGGCGCTGCTGGCCGGCGGCAAGGTGATCATCTCCACCGGAACCAAGAATCTGCAGGACCAGTTGTTCCAGAAGGACCTGCCCATGGTGCGCGATGCGCTGAAGGCGCCGGTGTCGGTGGCGTTGCTCAAGGGGCGTTCGAATTATGTGTGCCACTACCATCTGGCGCGCACCGAATCTGACGGTATGTTCAAGACGCGCGAGGACATCAGGCATCTGGGCAAGATCAAGAGCTACGCAAAGGTCAGCGATTCGGGCGACAAGAGCGGGCTGGCCGATGTGCCGGAGAATGCGGCTATCTGGATGCAGGTGACTTCGACGCGCGACAACTGCCTCGGGCAGGAATGTCCCAACCACAAGGAATGCTTCGTGCTCAAGGCGCGCACCGAGGCGATGAAGGCGGACATCGTGGTGGTGAACCATCATCTGTTCTTCGCCGATGTGATGCTGCGCGACGAGGGTGTGGCGGAACTGCTGCCGGCCTGCAACACGGTGATCTTCGACGAGGCGCACCAGTTGCCGGAGACCGCCAGCCTGTTCTTCGGCGAAACATTGTCCACCACGTTGCTGCTCGATCTGGCGCACGACACGCGCGTCGAGGCGGCGGTTTCCGCCAAGGATTTTGCGCAGTTGCCCAAGGCTTGCGACGAAATGGACAAGGCCGCGCGCGACCTGAGGCTGGTGTTCAAGAAGGAAGGGCGCATGCCTGCCACGGCGACGGAGAGTTTCAAGGAGTTCGCGCCCGCGTTGAAAATATTGGGCGAGAAGCTGGCGCAGCTGTGCGGCTTGCTGGAGAAACAGGCGGAGCGCAGCGAAGGCCTGGAGAACTGCTGGCAGAGGGCTCAGGCGCTTTCGCAACAATTGGCCAAGTGGCAAACAGGCGACGAGCCGGACCAGGTCAGATGGCTGGAAGTTTTCCACCACTCCCTGCAACTCAACACCACACCGCTGTCCATTGCGGAGATATTCGAGAAGCAGATCGGCGGCAGTGCGCGCGCGTGGATATTCACTTCCGCAACGCTCGCGGTAAAGCAGGATTTTTCGCACTACCAGGGTGAAATGGGCTTGCTCAAGGCCAGGACCGCGTGCTGGGACAGCCCGTTCAACTACGCCGAACAGGCGTTGCTGTATGTGCCGGCCAACCTGCCCGAGCCGAACAGTGAAGGCTACACCGAGGCCGTGGTGCAGGCCGCGCTGCCCCTGATCGAAGCCAGCCAAGGCCGCGCCTTTTTGCTGTTCACCAGCCTGCGCGCGATGCAGCGCGCGCATGAGATACTGCAGGCGGAATTCGACCGGCGCGGCTGGGACTACCCGCTGCTGCTGCAGGGCGAGGGCTCGCGCAACGAGTTGCTGACGCGTTTCCGCACGCTCGGCAACGCGGTGCTGCTCGGCAGCCAATCGTTCTGGGAAGGCGTGGATGTGCGCGGCGAAGCCTTGTCGCTGGTAATCATCGACAAACTGCCTTTCGCCACGCCGGATGACCCTGTGCTCGCGGCGCGCATCGCGCAACTCAACAAGCAGGGACGCAACGCCTTCATGGAATACCAGCTGCCGCGCGCCATCATCACGCTGAAACAGGGTGCCGGCAGATTGATCAGGGATGAAACCGACAGGGGCGTGCTGATGATCTGCGACCCGCGCTTGATCAGCAAACCCTACGGAAAGCGCATCTGGCAAAGCCTGCCGCCGATGAAACGAACCAGGGTCGAGGCGGAGGCGGTTGATTTCTTCAAATCGGTTCCCCATTGATAAAATGAACCGCAATACATATTTCGGAGAGCTTGCGTGGATTCATCAAAATCACCGTACATAAGGCAAACCATGACGCTGCAGGAACTGCGCTATGTGGTTGCACTGGCGGATACCGGTCACTTCGGCCGCGCGGCGGAGGCCTGCTTCGTAAGCCAATCCACGCTGTCGACCCAGATCAGGAAACTGGAGGATTATCTCGGGCTCGCGCTTTTCGACCGCAGCCTGAAAAACGCGACGCTCACCCCGGCAGGACGTGAAATTGTCGATTCTGCCCGGCGTATCATCGAGGAAACCAACCGCATCCATGAGCTCTCGCAGCAGATCAAGGATCCCATGGCGCGTTCCGTTCACCTCGGGGTCATCCCGACACTGGGGCCGTATTACCTGCCCCATGTCCTCCCGCCGCTTCATGAACATTTTCCGAAACTGCGGCTGTTCCTTCGCGAGGAGATGACACCGCATGTGCTTGCCCACTTGACCGGGGGCAAGCTGGATGCCGGCCTGCTTGCGCTACCCCTGCCTTTCGACGACCCCGCGATGGAAATCGCACCGTTATTCTGCGAACCGTTTTTCGCCGCTGTACCTGCCGGCCATGCTCTGGCCGCCGCAAAAGAGGTGCATATCGATGAGCTGGTCCGTGCCGGCCTGCTGCTGCTGGAAGAAGGGCACTGCCTGCGCAACCAGGCTCTGGAGGCTTGCCGCCTGGAAGGACTGGACAATGAGGAGATACGCGCGACCAGCCTGGAGACACTACGCCAGATGGTCGGCATGGGGCTCGGAGTCACGCTGATCCCGGCACTGGCCGGTATGCAATCTCATGACATCGGTACCCGTGTCGCACTGCGTCCGCTGGTCGCTCCAGGCGCATCGCGCACCATCGGCCTGGCCTGGCGACGGCGCTCTCCGCTGGCGCCCACGATGGAAGGTCTGGCGAAGCTTCTCAAAGAATTATTGCCTCCGGGAACCCTGGCTGTGGAATGACAAACGATATTTTCGGCTCAATCTATTTTATCGATTGCAACTATCGAAACAATTTACTTCTTGCCCTGTCAGCAAAGTAGTAAGCTGCCCCGGTGACATAGGGTAACTTGATCGACAGTCAATTTTTTCAACCAGAGTGAGGTAACTAACATGAAACTGAAAGGAAGCAAAACCGAGCAATCCCTGAAAGACGCTTTCGCCGGGGAATCCATGGCCAACCGCCGCTATCTGTATTTCGCAGCCAAGGCCGATGTCGAGGGCTACAACGATGTATCCGCGCTGTTCCGCTCCACCGCTGAAGGGGAAACCGGTCATGCGCACGGACACCTGGAATATCTGGAGCAATGCGGCGATCCCGCCACCGGCCTGCCATTCGGCGGCACCGAAGACAACCTGAAAAGCGCCGTAGCGGGCGAGACCCACGAGTACACCGACATGTACCCCGGAATGGCCAAGACTGCCCGTGCGGAAGGCTTCACTGAAGTCGCCGACTGGTTCGAAACCTTGGCCAAGGCGGAGCGTTCCCACGCCAACCGTTACCAGAAAGCTCTCACCGAGTTCAAGGCATAAGCCCTGATTCGTAACTCTGTTCCGGCCGTGCCCTCCGCGGCCGGACTTTCCCCGATTTGAAATACGCACAGGACGATGCCATGGCTAACACTACCCGTGAAGGCAATCTTGAAGCCCCCACCCGTCACCCGCTGGACTGGAATAATCCGGATTTTTACGACGAGGAATCGTTGCACAAGGAACTGGAACGGGTCTTCGACATTTGCCACGGTTGCCGCCGTTGCGTCAGTCTGTGCCAGTCGTTTCCGACGCTGTTCGACCTGGTGGACGAATCCCCGACCATGGAAGTGGATGGGATCGCCAAGGCCGATTATGTCAAGGTCGTGGACCATTGTTACCTGTGCGATCTGTGCTACATGACCAAGTGTCCTTATGTGCCTCCGCACGAATGGAACGTGGACTTCCCCCACCTGATGCTCAGGGCCAAGGCCGTGAAGTACCGGCAGGGCGACGTGAAACTGCGCGACCGGGTACTGACCAGCACCGACACCGTCGGCAGTCTGGCGGGCATCCCGGTTGTCGCCCAGGTGGTGAATGCGGTCAACAAGATCGGCGTTGCGCGCAAGGGACTGGAAGCCGTGGCGGGCATACATGCCGATGCATGGCTGCCGGAATTCCATAGCAACTCGCTGCGCAGCCGTCTTTCTCAACATCGCAGTTCCTCCCAGGCTGAACCCGCCGGAAAAACCACGGGCAAGGTCGCGCTGTTCGCCACCTGCTACATGAACCGCAACGAGCCGGGGCCGGGCGAAGACTTCGTTGCGGTGTTCGAGCACAACGGCATTCCCGTCACGCTGGCTGAACAGGAGCGCTGCTGCGGCATGCCCAAACTGGAGCTGGGCAATCTGGAAGCGGTGGTTAAAGCCAGGGAATTCAACATCCCGGTACTGGCCAAACTCGTCGATGAAGGCTGGGACCTGACCGCGCTGGTTCCCTCCTGCGTGCTGATGTTCAAGCAGGAACTGCCGCTGATGTTCCCCGGCGATCCCGAGGTGCAGAAAGTGAAGGAAGCCTTCTTCGACCCTTTCGAATACCTGATGCTGCGTCACAGGGAAGGCAAACTCAAGACCGACTTCAGGCAACCCTTGGGCAAGGTGGCGTATCACGCCGCCTGCCATCAGCGCGTGCAGAACATCGGCCAGAAGACCCGCGAAGCCCTGTCGCTGATACCCGACACGCTGGTGGAAATCATCGAGCGCTGTTCCGGCCACGACGGCACTTATGCCGTGAAAAAGGAATTCCATGCATCGGCAATGAAAATCGTCATGCCGGTGGTGGAACGCGTAAAGAAAGCCGAAGCCAAGCATTACGGCAGCGACTGCGCGATGGCCGGCCACCATATCGAGAACGGCCTGAAGGACGGCCGCGCGCCGGAACACCCGATCACCCTGCTGCGCATGGCATATGATATTTAAACAGGAAGAATTACGAACATGCAATTAACCCGCGAAAAACTGTATAGCCTGGAACAATACGCCCGCATCCGGCCCGAATTCCGTGCCAAGGTCATGGCGCACAAGGCGAAGCGCAGACTGGCCATCGGCGCTCACGCCACGCTGTATTTCGAGGACAGCCTCACGATGCAATACCAGGTGCAGGAAATGTTGCGTCTGGAGCGCATCTTCGAAGCGGAAGGCATACAGCAGGAACTGGATGTCTACAACTCTCTCATACCGGATGGCAGCAACTGGAAGGCGACTTTCATGCTTGAGTACGAGGATGTGGAAGAGCGCCGTGTGGCCCTCGCCAGTCTGCTCGGCATCGAGAAAGCCATCTGGATACAGGCTGAAGGATGCGGCAAGGTTTATCCGATCGCCAACGAGGACATGGACAGGGAGACCGAAGACAAGACCTCTGCGGTACATTTCCTGCGCTTCGAACTCACGCCGGAAATGGTTGGCGCAATCAGGCGTGGAGCAGTCCTGCGTGCAGGCATAGACCACCCCGGTTACCGCAAGGAAGTGGAAGTGCCGGCGGAAGTGCGCAATTCCCTGGCGGGCGATCTGCGCTGATTCTGGCTATAATGCCCGTTCCTGCTACCCCAAGGAGAGCGAAATGGGCGAACTAAGCATCTGGCATTGGCTGATCGTATTACTGGTTATCGTGATGATCTTCGGCACCAAGAAGCTGCGCAACATCGGCAGCGATCTCGGCGGCGCGGTAAAGGGCTTCAGGGAAGGCATGCGCTCCGATGACCAAACTCCGATGCAGATCAGGGACCGCGACCAGACCGGCGCAAGCAAGGAAAAAGAACGCACAACGACCGGCGTTTAAGGCTGTTCCATGATTTGAACAAACGGGGGATGCAAACAACTCCCCCTGCTACGCGACCAGCACCTCGTCGCGCAAGCGCAAGGCTTCCTCGATATCCACCGCCACCACCTTGGATACGCCCTTCTCCTGCATGGTCACGCCCACCAGTTGCTGGGCCAGTTCCATCGTGATCTTGTTGTGGCTGATGAACACGAACTGGGTGTGCTGCGACATTTTCTTGATCAGCGCGCACAGCCGCTCGGTGTTGGTATCGTCCAGCGGCGCGTCCACTTCGTCGAGCAGGCAGAACGGTGCCGGATTGAGCTGGAACAGCGAGAATATCAGCGCGATCGCGGTCAGGGCCTTTTCCCCGCCGGACAACAGATGTATAGAGCTGTTTTTCTTGCCCGGCGGTTGCGCCATCACCTGCACGCCGCTGTCCAGTATTTCTTCCCCGGTCAGCACCAGTCTTGCCTCGCCCCCGGCAAACAGCACGGGGAACATTTCCGACAAGTGCCGGTTGACCTGGTTATAGGTGTCCATCAACAGATCGCGCGATTCCTTGTCGATGCGGCGTATCGCGTCTTCCAGCGTTGCCATCGCTTCGTTCAGGTCCTTGGCCTGTGCATCCAGGTAGGCTTTGCGCTCGGTGGCGGCTTGCAATTCCTCGAGCGCCGCGAGATTCACCGCGCCCAGCGCCTCAATACCGTCGTTCAGCCGGTTCAACTCGGCCTGCAGCGCATTCGGCTTGTTGTTTCCTTCCAGCAGTGGCAGCAGCGCCTGTTCGTCAACACCCTGCAACTGCTCTGACCACTGCTCGAAATGCAGGCGCGCTTCCTGTTCCTTGAGCGTCAGTTCGCCGAGCTTCTCGCGCAGCGGATTCAATTTGTGTTCGCAGGCCATCCGTTCCTGCTCGAACTTCTGCAGATTTACCGTGGCATTTTCCAGAATATTGCGCGCTTCGCCCAGCGCCTGCTCGCAGGCCTGGCGCACCAGCAAGGCTGCCTGCAATTGCTGCCGGGCCGTGTCGTCCTCGCCGACCGACAGATCGGCGCGCAACTGCTCCAGGCTCTGCTCGAACTGTGCCAGCGCATCGGTGATCTGCTGAACGCTGTGCTGCAGGTCGGCTATTTTCTCCGTGCAGGTCTTGGCGAAGAAGCGCGCTTCCTGCAAGGCATGCTGCGCATGCTGCGCGCGGCTGCGTTGCTCGCGCAACGCGATTTCCTGCGCATTGGCATCTCGTTGCGCCGCATCGACTTGCGCATAAAACTCGGCGATCTGCTCGCGCAGTATCAGCATTTGTTCGTTTATGCCTTCCTGCTGGCGCTGTTCGGTGCCGAGCAGGTCGGCGACTTCCTGCATCTCCCTCTCGATCTGGGCGGTGCGCTCCACACTGCGCTCATGCGCCTGGTTGAGCTTGAGTATGTTCATCTGCAGACCGTGCAGGCGCTGCTGCAATTCGTTGCCGCCGGTGCGCAGCGGGGCGATCTGCATCTCGATGGACTGATAGTGTTGCTCGGCCTCGGCGACCTGCTGCCTGGAATATTCCGCGTTGCGGTTCTGCTCGACCAGTTCCAGCTCCAGTTTTTCGATCTCGCGCTGCCTGGCCAATACGCCGTGCAACTGGCTGTCCGGCGCGTGGAACAGCACGCTGTGCGCGCCGATCAGGTGTCCCTGCGGAGTGACGAACCAGCCGCCCGCCGGCAACTGCGCGCGCAGCGCATAACCCTGCGCAACGTCCGCCACGGCATAGACGCCGTTCAGCCAGTCGCGCATCACCGGCAACACCTGCGCGTCCTGGCATTGCACATAACTCAGCAGAGATTTCAGCTGGCCCGGCCCGCCATCATCCTGCCCGTTGCCGGACGGGGAAAACAACGCCAGCTTGGCCGGAGGCGCATCGCTCCAGGCAGCGGCGGTATCCAGCGAGGGCAGGGCCAGCGCGTTGAGGCGTTCGCGCAGTACGGCTTCCAGCGCGTCTTCCCAGCCGCTCTCGATGCGTATGGCTTGCCACAGGCGCGGCTTGTTATCCAGCTGGTGCTGCTGCAGCCAGGCGTTGAGGTTCTTGTCGCTGTCTATCTGGCGCTGCAACTGCTGCAAGGCCTGCAGCCTGGCCTCGGTCTGCGCCAGCACCCGCTCCTGCTGCTGCAGGGAATCGCGCTGGTTGCCCCGCTGCGTATCCGCCAACGGCAGTTGTTCCTGCAGGTGCGCCAGTTTCTCGACCTGTTCCGCGCGCTCCATTTCGAGCTCGGACAGTTGCTGCTGCGCCTGCTGCAGCGCATTGCCGTCGGCACTCGGCAGATTGTCCTTTTCCATCAGCAGGCGCAGGCGCCGGGAATCCAGCTGCTGGATGTTGCGTTGCAGGTTGTCACGCTGGGTTTCGGCCAATTGCATTTTCTGCTGCAACAGCAAATGTTCGCGCTGCAATTCGTTGTGTCGTTCCTGGGCGATGCGCGCCGCCTGCTCCGCCTGCGGCAGGTTCCGGCCTTCCGCCTCGGCAAGCTGCCCGGCTTCCGCCGCTTTGGTTCCGGCACCTTCCTGCTGGCGCTGCCAATGTTCCAGCAGTGCATGCACGCCCTGGCGCTGCTGCTTCTGCTGTTCGATCTGCCGCTCGGTATTGGCAAGCTGCTGCGTCATGCGCTGGCGTTGCTCGGCGACATGTTTGATGTGCTGCTCCAGCCGCGCAATCTCGGCATTCGCCGTGTACAGATCACCCTGCCTGGCATGGAGCGCATCGGAAAGCTGGTAATGCCCGCTGCGTGCCGTTTCCAGCTGGTTTTCTATGTCGCGCAGCCGCGCGGTCTCGGCTTCCAGTTCGGTGCGGGTTTTTTCGGTGGCCTGCGCAAACCTTGCGCGCTGCGCTTCGGCTTCCTGTTTCTTCACCAGCCAGAACAAACGCTGCGTGGTGTCGCGCTGATTCTCCAGGGCGCGGTATTGTTTTGCCACTTCGGCCTGGGCGCCCAGATGCACCAGTTGTTTTTCCAGTTCCTGCAGGATATCGCTGACGCGCAGCAGATTGTCGCGCGTGTCGGCTATGCGCAATTCGGTCTCGCGCCGCCGGTCGCGGTATTTGGAAACCCCGGCCGCTTCCTCGAGAAAGATGCGCAATTCTTCCGGCTTGGCCTCGATGATGCGCGAGATCATGCCCTGCTCGATGATCGCGTAGGCGCGCGCCCCCAGACCGGTGCCGAGGAAGATGTCGGTGATGTCCTTGCGCCGCACGTGCTGGTTGTTGATGTGGTAACTGGAATCGCCGTCGCGCTGCAGCACGCGCTTGATGGAAATTTCGGCATAGCTGGCCCACTGGCCGTTCGCCTTGCCCAGCGAGTTGTCGAACACCAGTTCGACGCTGGCGCGCGAAACCGGCTTGCGCTTGCTGGAGCCGTTGAAGATCACGTCCTGCATGGTCTCGCCGCGCAGTGCGGAAGCCTTGGACTCGCCCAGCACCCAGCGTAGCGCGTCGATCACGTTGGACTTGCCGCAGCCGTTCGGGCCGACCACGCCCACAATCTGCCCCGGCAGCGCGATGTGGGTGGGGTCTACGAAGGATTTGAAACCGGCTAACTTAATCTGGGATAAACGCAATTTGGTTGCCACAACGTTTTATAATGCGCGCTATTCTAACCGAACCGGACAGGCATACCAACATGGCCACGCAACCCTCTAAAACTCTTGAAACTTTCCCCAACCCCGGCCCGCAGCGCGACTACCATATCCACATGGAGATACCCGAGTTCACCTGTTTGTGCCCCAAGACCGGCCAGCCGGACTTCGCCACGCTGATACTCGATTACATCGCGGACCAAAAGTGCGTCGAGCTGAAAAGCCTCAAGCTGTATATCTGGTCGTTCCGCAACGAAGGGCATTTTCACGAGGACGTCACCAACCGCATCCTGGACGACCTGGCCGCCGCCATCCAGCCGCGTTTCATGCGCCTCACCGCCAGGTTTTACGTGCGCGGCGGCATATTCACCGCGGTAACCGCGGAACACCGCAAGCCGGGCTGGCAGCCCGGACCCCGGATCGAATTGAACCGCTTCGACGCCCAATCCAGCACCCGGGGCTGATGCGGCCATAATGTTTCGTTCATGATGTACCTGGGACTGGATTTCGGCACCTCCGGCGCGCGTGCCTGCGTTATCGACGATGACAAAACCGTCGTCTGGGAACAGCGCATCGCCTATCCCAGCTCCGCCCTGCAATCCCCGACCGAATGGCGCGCCGCGCTGCACGCGCTGCTCCGTGCGCTGCCGCGACACATTGCGGCCGGATTGCAAGGTCTGGCGCTGGACGCCACCTCCGGCACGGTGCTGCTGTGCGATGCGCAGCTGGAACCCTGCTCACCTGCGCTGTTATACAACGATCAGCGCGCGCAGCAACAGGCCGGACAACTCGGGCTCATCGCGCCTAACGACCATATTGTTTGCAGCGCCACTTCGGGGCTTGCCAAGTTTCTGTGGCTGACCCGGCAAAGCGGCCATGAACGGGCCGCGTATTTCCTGCATCAGGCCGATTGGCTCACCGCCCTGCTCGGCGGGCAGCCCGGCATCAGCGATTATCACAATGCCCTGAAGACCGGCTACGACGCGGAAGCCCTGCGCTGGCCGGACTGGCTGATGACTTTGCCGCACACCCACCTGTTGCCGCAGGTGGTTGCGCCCGGCGCAGTGATAGCGAAAATCCGGCCCGACATCGCGGCGCATTTCGGCATCAATCCGCAATGCGCCATTCACGCTGGCAGCACCGACAGCACAGCCGCCTTCATCGCCGCCGGCGTCAGCCAGACGGGAGTCGGCGTGACGACGCTGGGCACCACGCTGGTGCTCAAGCAGCTTTCGACACGGCGCATCGAGGCCGCGGAGTACGGCGTATACAGCCACCGCCACGGCGACCTGTGGCTGGCGGGCGGCGCATCGAACGCCGGAGCGGGCGTATTTCGCCGTTATTTTGACGATGCCCGGCTTGTTTCCCTGAGCGCTGGAATCGACCCGCTTCAGGACAGCCCGCTGGATTATTACCCGCTGGCCGGAACCGGCGAACGATTCCCGGTCAGCGATGCGCAGCTGGAACCAAGACTGAAACCGCGTCCAGGCAATGATGCGGAATTCCTGCATGGATTGTTGCAGGGTCTGGCTCGTATCGAAGTGGCGGGCTATGCCAGGCTCGCCGAACTGGGCGCGCCGCCACTCACACGGGTCGTGACCAGCGGCGGCGGGGCAAAAAATGCAGTATGGGGAAAGCTGCGCGAAAGATTGCTCGGTATACCGGTCAGCGCAGCGATACATTGTGAGGCTGCCTATGGCAGCGCGTTGCTATGCATGGAGGACAGGTTTACGCCACGCAATATTTCCGCGGGCTCCGCGGCCGAAATTGATGCGCTGAAACGGTAGTCCCGGAAAGCCGCTTGCGCAGGGCAGAATCACGCAACACGTTAATATCCGGCAGGGTTGTATCAACAGCATGCCTGCCGCCAGACCGATACTCAGATACCCTGGCGCAACAACGCCTCAAACTGTTCTATTGGTACCGGCCTGCTGAACAAATAACCCTGGAAAGCAGGACAGCCGCGCAAATCGAGGAACTCGCGTTGCGCCTCGTTTTCAACACCTTCTGCAATAACGTCAAATCCCAGTGTCTCCGCCATCGCGATGATGGTCTGCACGATGGCGGCATCATTGGGGTCGGTCACGATATCGCGCACAAAGGACTGGTCTATCTTGATCTGGTCCAGCGGCAACAGTTTGAGGTACTGCAACGAGGAGTAGCCGGTACCGAAGTCATCCATCGAGAAACTTACCCCCGAGGCATTGATTTCATGCATCTTGCTGATGGTGTCCGCCACGTTGTCCAGCACCGTGCTTTCGGTCAATTCCAGCTTGAGGCGAGCCGGTTTTGCACCGCTCTCCCGCAGCGCGCGCTGTACATAAGCAACGAAGTCAGCCTGGCGAAACTGTTTGGCGCTGACATTCACCGCCAGCGTCAGGTCGCGGGTCAGCGCGTCATTCTGCCATTTCCCGAGCTGCGCGCAGGCGGTTTGCAATACCCACAAACCGATCGGCACGATCAGCCCGGTTTCCTCGGCCAACGGAATGAATTCGTCTGGAGGAATCAGGCCGCGCTGGGGGTGTTCCCAGCGCAACAATACTTCCGCCCCCAACGGTCGGCGCAACCTGTCTACCTGGATCTGGTATTGCAAGCGGAACTGCTGTTTTTCAAGCGCGTGGCGCAGGTCCGCTTCCAGTGCGGCGCGCGCCTGCAGCACCGTTTGCATGTGCGGATCGAAGAAGCGGATGGCATTGCGCCCCTGGGCCTTGGCCTGGTACATGGCGACATCGGTGTGCTGGAGCAGATCAGCCGCGCTTTCCTGGTGGCCGAGAAACAGGCTGACGCCGATACTGACCGTGGAAAGGCACTCAAACCCGGAAAGCACATAGGGCTTATCCAGCTCACCGAGTATCTTTTCCGCGATCGATTCGGTCAGCGCCGCCGCCTCATTTTCCGTGCTGCTCAAATTTTCCAGCACCACCACGAATTCATCGCCGCCCATCCTGGCCACGCTGTCGCCCTCGCGCACGCAGTCGCGCAAGCGGTCCGCCACGGCGACCAACAACTCATCGCCCGCCGCATGCCCGCGCGTGTCATTGATGTTCTTGAAGTGGTCCAGATCCAGAAACAGCAATGCGCCATACCTGCCGGAGCGTGAGCCGGTCGCCATCGCCTGCTGCAAACGATCCAGCAGCAAACGGCGATTCGGCAGCCTGGTCAGCGCGTCGTAGAAGGCCAGCTGGTGGATTTCCTGTTCGGATTGCTTCAGATTGCTGATATCGCGGAACACCGCGACGTAATGCGATACCTGTTTCTGGCCATTGTATACGGCCGTGATGGTCATTGATTTCGGATAGACGCTGCCGTCCCTGCGCTTGTCCCAAATCTCTCCGGCCCATTTGCCGGTATCGTGCAAGGCTGACCACATGGCCTGGTAAAAAGCCTCATTGTGCCGGCCGGACTGCAGGATGCGCGGGTTCTGCCCGATCACCTCATCCGAACCATAGCCGGTAATGTCATGGAAGGATTTATTGACGCGCAAAATTCTGCCGTCAGGCGCGGTGATCATGATCGCCTCCTGGGTATCGAAGGTAACCGCAGCGATGCGCAATGCCTCGTCGGCGCGCTTGCGCTCGGTGATATCGCGGCAAGCTCCATACAAGGTTCCATCCGGCAGGGTGACCACATTCATTTCGAATGACACGCTGCTCCCGTCTTTCCGGTTCAAGCGGATCTCTCGGGTCGTCACCCCGCCCGATTGAACGATGCCGCGGAAACGTTCCCGGTAGACGTCGCGAAAAGCGGGTGTCACCAGGTCAAACATGTTGCTGCCGGTCAGTTCTGCCCGCGAATAGCCCAGGACAGATTCGAAGCGTTCGTTGATATACAGCAAGCTTTCGGTTGCCGGGTCCGCAACAAACACCGCATCTGCCGCACTATCCATCAACATGCGCGATTTCCGTTCACTGTCGCGCAGCTCAATTTCAGCCTTCTTGCGCGCGGTAATATCACGGCTGGAGGCATACAGGTAATATTCGCCCTCTATATCGGCCCCCGTGGTGCTGACCTCCACATCGATCACGGCGCCGTCCTTGCGGCGGTGCCGGGTCTCGAACAAGGCGCCATCCACCGTGATCAGGTGTTTGAAGCGTTGCATCAGTTCATCCCGCGACCATTGCGCATCCCAGTCGGCCACGTTGAGTTTTGCCGCTTCTTCCCGGGTATAGCCCAGCATCTGGCAGAAAGTATCATTGAACTCAACGAGGTTTCCGCGCATATCCATGATGTGGATACCCTCCAGCGCGGACTTCATCAGTGCCTGATGGCGGCGCATCAGCACTTCCGATTTCTGTTCAATCTGTTTCCGCGAGGTGATATCGCGGGTTACTCCCAGCATCGCGGTGATCCGGCCTTGCGCATCGCGCATCGGCACCTCATCGGTTTCCAGCCAGCGTCTGCTGCCCTTCAGCCCGGTCACCTCGAATTCCAGGTGGCCGGACTCGCCCGCAAACACCCGCCGCATCAGCGCCACAAAGTCCTTGCGATATGAAGGCAGCACGATTCCAAGCGCCTCATGTCCGATGACCTGTTCGGGCGTGTCCGCCTCCAGCATGCGCAAGCCGGCGGGGTTCATCTGCAGCAGGGTCCCGTCTTCCGCAACCAGTTTCACGCACTCCGGCCCGGTCTCGAAGATGGTGCGCAGCTGCAGCTCGCTTGCGACAAGCTGCTGCTCCGCCTGTTTGCGCTCTGCAACATCTATCCCCATGCCGACCAGCACCGCTTCCCCGTTATATTGAATTCTCCGTCCGGTAAAGTAGTAGGGGATCTTTACGCCATTTCTAGCCACCAGCGCGGCTTCGACAACGGTTTCTCCGTCCGTGAAGACCTTGCGGATATTTTCCTCGACCAGGCCGCGGTCAGTGCCTGAAAAAAAATCCAGCGGATGGCTGCGGGCGATTTCTTCACTGCTGCAATGCAGCACTTTCTCAAGCTGCTTGTTCCACCTCAAAAAGCGCCCGGATGTGTCAAACACGTAAAATATGCCCGGCAGCGATTGAATCAGTGCCTCATTAAAATCCCTGTCCAGGTTGAGAGATTCCTCGACTTTTTTTCGTGTTGACTGCAGCGCCGCAACCATCAGATTGACCACAACCAGCGTGGCAAGATACAACCACAACACAATCAAGCCATGCGAGGCTGACTGGGTATGGAACGGTCCGGCCCCCAGACCGGTCGCCACTGCGGCGACGCCCGCCGGCAGCAGCAGCGCCAATGACGAGCCCGCTATGCCAAAGCGCATCGCCGCCCAGACGACCAGCGGCAACAATATGAAAACCAGCGGCAACGAACCGTTTCCGATATCGCGGTTCAGGAAAAACACGCCCCAGACCAGGACCAGTGTAAGCCCAGTCCAGGCCAGGAATTCCGCCCGCTGCGCCGATAATTTTTTCAATTCTGCGCGGGAAATATTCAGAAGCAGCGGCACCGCCATCAGCACGCCCACGACATCGCCCGCCCACCAGGACAGCCAGGCCAGGCCGATGTCCTGCGCCGGCAGCACCCCGAACAGCCGCAGACTGATCACCCCTCCGCTGGCGCTGGCCAGCATCCCCGATGCTGCGGCAGAGACAAGCAACAGGATGTCCCTGGCACGGTCCAGTGCGCGCTGGAATTTCAATCGTTGCAGCATCCATGCGGCAAGCAGTGGCCCGGCGGTATTCCCCAGCGCGATGCAGCTGTCCAGCAACGGGGATGAATCAATCGAATAATTGGTCGCCAGCGCGCCCAGGAGTATCCCCGGCCAGCAGATATAACCCCAGCGCAGCAGGGCCGCCACGGCAATGCCGGTAGGCAGCCAGATCAGGGTAATGTGGGAATCGACGGATGGCAGGGCAAGGCCCAGCCTGCCGCAGACAAAGTATGCCAGCGCGACCGACAGCAGTTTCACGGCATCGATGGATGTACGATTTTTGAATAATCTGGCCGTCATCATGGGCGGGGCCATCGATCGGGTCGCAGAGGGAATGCATGCCCGGCGCACAGCGGCGCATGAGGGCCGGCGCAACGCGCCAAGCCGCGATGGCGGCCCGGGGCAGCACTGTTGCCAAATGGACACTCCAAATCACCGGCCACGCAATGCCCCCTGTGTTGCAGATTCATCAATATAGCTTATAGCCCCGGACAGGAACATATTAATTCCAATCCTGCCGGGCAGGAAGATATAAATAAAGCCAACCTGACAAGACGGACACGGTGCAACGCCTTATAATCGCATCCTGAATTTACGTCCCGCACATTCGGAGCCTGCCATGTCGTCCACTACCGCATCACAAAATCTTTTCAACACCCGGAAAAACTTCAGCCTCTCCGGCGGCAAGCAGGGCAAGCTGTATTCTCTGCCCGCGCTGGAAGCCGCCGGACTGGGCAAGATATCGCGCCTGCCGGTCTCGATACGCATCGTGCTGGAATCCGTGCTGCGCAACTGCGACGGCAAGAAGGTGACCGAACAGCATGTGCGCCAACTGGCGAACTGGAAACCGAATGCACCGCGCACCGAAGAAATCCCGTTCGTCGTCGCGCGCATCGTGCTGCAGGATTTCACCGGCGTGCCGCTGCTCGCCGACCTTGCCGCGATGCGCAGCGTTGCAAGCAGCATGGGCAAGAACCCTAAACTCATCGAACCGCTGGTGTCCGTGGACCTGGTGGTGGACCACTCGGTACAGGTCGACCATTACGGCAACAAGAATGCGCTCGAGCAGAACATGGAGCTGGAATTCCAGCGCAACAGCGAGCGTTACCAGTTCATGAAGTGGGGCATGCAGGCATTCGACACCTTCAAGGTCGTGCCGCCGGGCATCGGCATCGTGCACCAGGTGAACCTCGAGTATCTTGCGCGCGGCGTGCACAAATCGAAGGACGATGTGTACTACCCTGACACCCTGGTCGGCACCGACAGCCACACCACGATGATCAACGGCATAGGCGTGGTCGGCTGGGGTGTCGGCGGCATCGAGGCCGAGGCCGGCATGCTCGGACAGCCGGTGTTCCTGCTAACGCCCGATGTGGTCGGAGTGAACCTGAAGGGCAAACTGCATCCCGCCTGCACCGCCACCGACCTGGTGCTGACCCTCACCGAAATGCTGCGCAAGGCCAAGGTGGTGGGCAAGTTCGTCGAGTTCTTCGGCGCGGGCACCGCATCGCTCAGCGTCACCGACCGCGCCACGATCGCCAACATGGCACCCGAATATGGCGCGACCATGGGCTTCTTCCCGGTGGACGACAAGACGCTGGATTATTTCGAGGGCACCGGACGAACAGAAGACGAGATCGAAGCCTTCGCCGCCTACTTCAAGGCGCAGGGCCTGTTCGGCATCCCGAAAGCTGGCGACATCGACTACAGCCAGACGCTGGAACTGGACTTGTCCAGCGTGATGCCCTCGCTGGCGGGACCGAAACGGCCAGGACCGCATCGACCTGGACCGGGTCAAGGCGACATTCACCACGCTGTTCGCCAAGCCTGTGTCGGAAAACGGTTTCGCCAAGCAGCCCGCTGACCTGGCCAAGCGTTTCAGGACATCGGACGGCATAGAGATCGGTTCCGGCGAGGTGCTGATCGCGGCGATCACCTCCTGCACCAACACCTCCAACCCCGGCGTGCTGCTCGCCGCAGGCCTGCTCGCCAAGAAGGCGGTGGAACTCGGACTCACGGTCAAACCGCACATCAAGACCTCGCTCGCGCCCGGTTCGCGCGTGGTGACCGAGTACCTGACCAGGGCCGGGCTGTTGCCCTATCTCGAGAAGCTTGGCTTCTACCTCGCCGGTTACGGCTGCACCACCTGCATAGGCAACTCCGGCCCGCTCTCGGCACCGATAGAGGAGGCCATCGTCAACAACGACCTGGTGTGCGCGGCCGTGCTGTCGGGCAATCGCAATTTCGAGGCGCGCATCCATGCCAACATACGCGCCAACTTCCTCGCCAGCCCGCCGCTGGTGGTGGCCTATGCGATCGCCGGGACGATGCTCAAAGATTTCCGCACCGAGCCGCTCGGAAAATCGAAGACCGGCAGGGACGTCTACATCGGCGACATCTGGCCGACGCACGACGAGGTGCAGGCGCTGATGAAGCTCGCGATGAACGCGGATACCTTCCGCCGCCTGTATTCGGGATTGGCCGACGCCACCCCGTTGTGGAAAAAGATCGCCGCCCCTTCAGGGCAAGTGTACACCTGGCCGGAATCGACCTATATCGCCGAACCGCCATTCTTCGATGACTTCGAAATGCAGCCGGGCAAGGTCGCGCAGATCACCGGCGCGCGCATCCTGGCCATCTTCGGCGACTCGGTCACCACCGACCACATCTCACCCGCGGGCGCGATCAAGCCCACCTCGCCTGCCGGCACCTACCTGCAGGACCACAACGTGGCGGTGGCCGATTTCAACAGCTACGGCTCGCGGCGCGGCAACCACTAAGTGATGATGCGCGGCACCTTCGCCAATGTGCGCATCAGGAACATGATGCTGCCGGCCAAGGCGGACGGCAGCCGCACCGAGGGCGGCTACACGCTGTACCAAGGCAGGCAGATGTCTATCTACGAGGCCGCGATGAATTACATCGCCGCGGGTATTCCGACCGTGATCCTCGCCGGCGAGGAATACGGCACCGGCTCGAGCCGCGACTGGGCGGCAAAGGGCACGCAGTTGCTGGGCGTGAAAGCGGTGATCGCAAAATCCTACGAACGCATCCACCGCAGCAACCTGGTCGGCATGGGCGTGCTTCCTCTGCAATTCAAGGGCGACACCAGTGTCGCATCACTGAAGTTAACCGGCGAGGAGAGCCTGGCCATCAGCGGCGGCGATGACAACTTGAAACCGCAGCAGGACGTGACGCTGACCATCACTCGCCGCGACGGCAGCACACAGCAAGTGCCGCTGCTGTTGCGCATCGACACGCCTATCGAAGTCGACTACTACCGGCACGGCGGGATACTGCCGTATGTGCTGCGCGAGCTGGTATCAAAATAAACAGTAGGGTGGGCAGGTTTTTGTGCCCACGCGGATTTTCGACATTGTGGGATAA
>DAICZN010000109.1 GCA_027311105.1 Gallionella sp. | reverse complement strand
TTATGGGGATGTCGATCATGAAGGTCGGCCTTTTTGTGACTTGCCTTGTTGATCTCATGCGTCCGCGCATCGGTTTTGCGGCGCTTGAGCTGCTGCAGGCCGCCGGTTGCGAAGTCATAGTGCCGGAAACCCAGACCTGCTGCGGCCAGCCCGGCTACAACTCCGGCGACAGCAAGTCGGCCAAAGCGCTCGCGCTGAAATTCCTTGCAGAATTCGAAGGCTTCGATTACGTCGTCGTGCCTTCCGGCTCCTGTGCCGGCATGATACGCGTGCATTATCCGGAACTCTTCAAGGACGATGCAGAACTGCTTGCGAGATTCACCGCAGTCGGCACTCGCACCTTCGAGCTGACCGATTTCCTGCACAGCATCGCAAAACTCGAAAAGATGCCCGGAACATTCAAGGGCGACCTGACCTATCACGATTCCTGCTCGGGCCTGCGCGAGCTCGACGTGTACAAGCAGCCGCGCGCGCTGCTGGCTGCGATGCCCGGCGTTCACTTGCAGGAGATGATCGAGTCGACCACCTGCTGCGGTTTCGGAGGAACATTCTCTGTGAAGTATGGCGAACTCTCCACGCGCATGGCCGACAACAAATGCAAGCACATCACTGACACGCACGCCCCTGCCATCGCAGGCGGGGATCTGGGTTGTCTGCTCAACATCGAGGGCAGGCTGCGCCGAAACGGCGACCATGCGACTCGCGTGCTGCACATCGCTGAAATCCTGGCAGGCAAGGAAGACTGATGCAGAATACATCCGTCGATTTCGAACGCCAGGTCACCATCAAGCTGGCCGACGCGAAGCTGCAACAGGCGCTCTCGCGCCTGCAGTCGCGCTTTGTCGAAGGCCGCGCAGCGGTCATCAGCGAGATCAGTGATTTTGAAGAGACGCGCAGCGCAGCCGCGGCGATACGCGACCGCGTGCTGAACGATCTGGAACACTGGCTGATGCATTTCGAGCAACAGGCCACCGCGCGCGGCGCGATCGTGCACTGGGCCGAAACCGCCGCTGACGTGAACCGCATCGTCACCGAAATTGCCGCCCTACACGGCGTGCGCACGGCGGCCAAATCCAAGTCCATGGTCAGCGAAGAATGCGGACTGAATGATGCGCTCGAGCTGGCCGGCGTAACCGTGATGGAAACCGACCTCGGCGAATATATTTTGCAACTGGCGCACGAAGCGCCGTCGCACATCGTCGCTCCGGTCGTGCACAAGAACAAGGAGGAAATCTCGGACCTGTTCGCGGAGAAACACCAGCTGCCGCGCAAGACCGGCATCGCAGAGCTGTGCCGCGAGGCGCGTGAAGTCTTGCGCCCGGCGTTTTTGAACGCGGATATGGGCATCTCCGGCGCCAATTTCCTGGTGGCCGAAACCGGCTCCGCGCTGATCGTCACCAACGAAGGCAACGGTCGTTTGGTCACCACGCTGCCGCGCGTGCATGTCGCGATCACCGGCATAGAAAAAGTGGTGCCGACGCTGGAAGACGTGACCACATTGCTGCGCCTGCTGCCCCGCTCGGCCACCGGGCAGTCGATCACCAACTATGTATCGGTACTGACCGGCAACAAGAATAAAGAAGATCATGACGGCCCGGAACATTTCCACATCATCCTGCTCGACAACGGCCGCAGCAGTCTCATCGGCGGAGAGATGCAGGAGATGCTGCGCTGCATCCGTTGCGGCGCGTGCATGAACCATTGCCCGGTGTATCAGAATATCGGCGGCCATGCCTATGGCTGGGTGTATCCCGGCCCGATGGGCTCGATATTGACGCCGCTGCTGGGAGGCCTGGAAAAATCGCCGGACCTGCCCAATGCCTCGACCTTGTGCGGTGCCTGCGCGGTGGTATGCCCGGTAAAGATCCCGCTGCCGGACCTGTTGCGCAAGTTGCGCGAAAAGCAGATGGAACGCGGCATGAAATCGCGCCGGGAAACCCTGTCGCTCAAGGCGTGGGCCTGGCTGGCACTGCACCCGCCGGTATATGCGCTGGCGACTAAATTCGGCGTGCGCATGATGAGCCTGCTCGGCGGCAAAAATAAATTGCTGCATACCCTGCCCGGCGCAAGCGGCTGGACTGATGGCCGCGACTTCCCCGCACCCGAGGGGCTGACTTTCCGCGAGATGTACCAACGGAGAAATCGCCAATGAATGCGCGCGAAAAAATACTTGGCAGGATACGCAACGCGCAAGCCCGTACAAACGGGGCAGCTGTAACCGCAACCCACACAGAAGCGGTAGCCAGCCACCTCGCGCTGCATCCGCGCGGCCCGCTGCCGCCGCACCCGGATAATCTGCTCGCGCGTTTCAAGGAATGCGCCCTCAAATTGTCCAGCGATGTACTGGAAACCGGTGACCGCAAGGAAGTGCCGACCCTGCTGGCTCGCTACCTGAATGAAAGAAACCTGCCTGTCAGCGGCGTATGCTGGCCGTCTCTTGCCGGCTTGCCATGGAGCACCGCCGGCCTGGACATGCAGCCTCGCCCGGCAAAAAATCAGGATCTGGTCGGGGTTACCGGCGCATTTTGCGCGATCGCGGAAACCGGCACCCTGATGCTGCTTTCAGGAACCGAAACGCCAGCCACTACCAGCCTTTTGCCTGAAACCCATGTGGCCGTGCTGGATCCGCGCCGCATCGTCGCAGCTATGGAAGATGCATGGGATCTGCTGCGCAGGGAATACAAACAGCCGCCCCGTGCGGTCAATTTCATCTCCGGACCTTCGCGCACCGCTGATATCGAACAGACCGTGACACTGGGCGCGCACGGCCCTTATCGGGTGCTGCTGATTCTTGCACCGGCTTGAGCAACAAACCGGGAAAGATTGAAAGACCAATTTGCTTGGTCGGGGTGAGAGGATTCGAACCTCCGACTCCTGCGTCCCGAACGCAGTACTCTACCAGGCTGAGCTACACCCCGAATTTCAGGAACTAGAACTGACGCGTCGCGGAAAAGTGCGCCAATTCTAGCAAACATCGCTTGTGTTTTGAATCGGCCAGCAAGGCAATCGCGGCGCATGCAGCATCGGCTTCGCGCATGGCTTGCCGGCGGGTGAAGTCAAGCGCGCCGGTGGCGTGGATAATCTGCAGCACTTCGGGAAACTTCTCCACATCGCCCTGCTCGATCGCGCCGCGCACCACCGCAGCCTGTTCCGGTGAACCGTGCTGCATGGCATAGATCAGCGGCAGGGTCGGCTTGCCTTCGGCAAGATCGTCGCCAAGGTGCTTGCCGGTTTGCAGTTCGTCGGCGGAATAATCCAGCACATCGTCGACCAATTGAAATGCCGTGCCCAGATGCATGCCGTATTCGGCCACCGCCTGCTCGTCTGCGGCTGGGGCCTTGCCCAGGATAGCTCCCAGACGCATCGCGGCTTCGAAAAGCTTGGCGGTCTTGTAGTGGATCACGCGCATGTAATTGTCCGCATCCACACCGGCATCATGGCAATTTAGCAGTTGCAGCACCTCACCCTCGGCAATGACGTTGGTCGCGTCGGCCAGCGTCTGCATCACGCGCATCTCGCCCACTTCCACCATCATCTGGAACGCTCGCGAATACAGGAAGTCGCCAACCAGCACGCTGGCGGCGTTGCCGAACAGCGCGCTGGCCGTGGCCCGGCCGCGGCGCAACTCGGATTCATCCACCACATCATCGTGCAACAATGTCGCGGTATGGATGAATTCCACCACCGCCGCCAGATCGTGATGCCGGGTTCCCCGATATCCGAGTGCATCGGCAGACAACACCACCAGCGCCGGCCGCAGGCGCTTGCCGCCGCTGTTGATGATGTATTCGCTGATTTGATTGACCAGCAACACTTCCGAATGCAGACGCGTCCGGATTACGCTGTCCACCGCAGCCATGTCAGCCGCGAGCAGTTGTTTGAGGTTTTCTATAAACACGTTCCATCCTGAATTATGGGAGCAGGCCGACAGCCTTGTGAACTCATTGAATACACAGTTTTCGCGGCGCGCATTGTCGCATAAAACCTCACGCGGGCAAGTTGCACTGCCCTACGTTCGCCGCCACAGGTACATTCCGATCATCACCCCCACCCCGCTCAACACCACCACATAATGCGCCGGCGCCATGCGGTCGAGCGGCAGCAGCATGCTCACCACGACAGGAGTGAGCCCGCCGAATACCGCATAAGCGACGTTGTAGGAAAACGACAATCCGGAAAACCTCACCACAGGGGGAAACGCCTTGACGGCAACGCTGGGCACCACGCCTATCACCCCGACAAAGAATCCGCACAGTGCATACAAGCCGTTTATGTTTTGCGGTGCCACGGACATTTGCTGGTAGAACAGCGCCGAAGTGATGCCCAGCATCACGCAACCGGCGACCAGCACCCGCCCCGCACCATAGCGATCGGCCAGCGCACCGAACACCACGCAGCCCGCGCTGAGAAACAGGGTTGCGATGCTGTTCGCCTGCAGGGCGACAGCGGCGGGAACCGCATAGAGTTTTTGCACCAATGTCGGCGTCATCAATATCATCACCACGATCGCGGCTGACAACAGCCAGGTCATCAGCATGGTCAGGATCACTGCGGGACGATGTTCGCGTATCACCGTCTTCAACGGCAATTCATCGGCCAATTCCTGCCTCGCCTGCATCTCCCTGAATACCGGGGTTTCATGCAGCCATTGGCGCAACCAGGCCGACAGCAGACCGAACAGTCCGCCGATGATGAAGGGCACGCGCCAGCCTTCAGCAAGCAGTTCAACGGGTGAATACATCCTGTTGATCGCGGTCGCCACCAGCGAACCGAGCAGGATTCCTCCCGTCAGCCCGGCAGTCAGGGTGCCGCAAGCAAAGCCGGCATGGCGTTGCGGCACATGCTCCGAGACGAATACCCAGGCGCCCGGCACTTCACCGCCTATCGCGGCTCCCTGCAACACGCGCAAGGCCAGCAACAACAGCGGTGCCCAGATGCCGATGACGGTGTAGGTCGGCAGCAGGCCTATCGCCAGCGTCGGCACAGACATCAGGAAGATGCTCAGCATGAACATCCGTTTGCGCCCCAGCAGATCGCCGAAGTGCGCCATCACGATACCGCCCAGCGGTCGCGCCAGGTATCCCGCCGCAAATATGCCGAAGGTCTGCAACTGGCTCAGCCAATCGGGCATGCTGGGCGGAAAGAACAGCTTTGCGATCACTGCCGCAAAGAACACGAAAATGATGAAATCGTAAAATTCCAGGGCACCTCCCAACGCTGCCAGCACCAGCGTGCGGTAATCACTGCGACTCAAATTGGTCATTGGTTTCTTTTCCTTGTTCATTCCGTCAACACTAGAAGTGTATGTGATGTAAGCCTCCGGCACTAGCACCCCCGCCATCCATGCATGCGGATTTTTGGCCGCCCTTCGCCGCGGCATCACCAAACCGCGCTGCCCCACATAAAAATTTGCGCGGCCCCCGGTTTTTATGGATAATGCCCGCCCTTACGCAACACCCGAGTGCGTACACCCGCCGCACCCAACTACAGCAAGGAAAGAAAATGAAAGCAGACATCCACCCGAATTACCAGGAAATCACCGTGACCTGCAGTTGCGGCAACAGCTTCAAGACCCGTTCCGTGATGGGCAAGCCCACACTGAATATCGAGGTTTGTTCCGAGTGCCATCCTTTTTACACCGGCACACAGAAGATCATGGATACGGCCGGGCGCATCGACAAGTTCCGCCAGAAATACGGCACCAAGACTCCTGCATAGCTACCCGCCGCCGGATTGCCATGTCATGGCAGCCGGCTGGAATGGCTGATTGTCCCGTCCAGAAACTTTGCGCAGCGGTTCCATCAAAAGGCAGCGTTTGCTGCCTTTTCTGTTTGCGGCGACTAGGCCGTATCGGTTTAGGGTACCTCTAAAAATTCAGAGTTCGCCCAAATGCAAGGCGCGAAAAAAATTTCGACGCGCCGCATATATGTTGATATGCAAGCAAGAAATTTTTTCCGCAACACAGCAGTTGGGGTGAAATCTGGATTTTTTTTAGGATAAGCTGACGCATGTATTTCATAAAGCCCACCGACCCCAATCCGATCACACCCGCCAAGGCGTTCCTGCTCGGGTTGCTGTGCCTGATCTGGCTGGGCACCGGGCTGGTGGGGCACGATCCTTGGAAACCGGATGAGGTATCGGGCTTCGGCCTGATCTATTCCATGCTGCAGAACGGCGATTGGTTGGCGCCCACCATCGCCGGTGAACCCTTTATGGACAAGCCGCCGCTGTTCTACTGGACCGCCGCGCTGTTTGCCAAACTTTTTTCGCCGCTGCTGCCGCTGCACGACGGCGCGCGTCTTGCCAGCGGCTTTTATACTGCGCTGACGCTGCTGTTCGTCGGTCTGGCGGGGCGCAAATTGTATGGCGAAAATCGCGGCTGGGCTGCGGTGATCATCCTGATTGGCTGCCTCGGCATGCTGGTGAGCGCGCACCAGATGACCACCGATCTGGCCCTGTTGGCGGGTTGCGCGATGATGCTGCACGGTTTTTCCCTGAGCAAGGAACGCGTCTTGCTGGCCGGTGCATTGATCGGCACCGGCATGGGTATCGGCTTCATGTCCAAGGGATTCATTTCGCCGATACTGCTGGTGCTGATCGCGGCAAGTTTGCCGCTGGCTTTCCGGGGTTGGCGCAAGCGCCAATATTATCTCAGCCTGGCTGCCGCATTCCTGTTCGCCCTGCCCTGGCTGGCCATCTGGCCGCTGCTGCTCTACCAATATTCCCCGCAATTGTTCTCGGAATGGGCGTGGACGCACAACATAGGAAAATGGATCAGCTACGCGAAAACCGGGCCCGGCAGGGATTCCCTGTACTACCTGGAGAACCTGCCATGGCTGGCGTGGCCTGCCATGCCGCTGGCGGTATGGGTGGTATGGAAATCGCGAAAGCGATTGTCGCAACGCGAAGACCTGCAATTGCCTTTGGTCAGTTTCGCGGTGATGCTGGTCACCCTCAGCCTCGCAGCCGACATAGAAGAAGTATTCGCGCTGCCCATGCTGCTGCCGATCACGCTGCTGGCAACCGCGTCGCTGTCCATGCTGAAACGCGGTGCAGCCAATGCCCTGGACTTGTTCGGCATCATGACTTTTGCGCTGATCGCCATTCTGATGTGGTGGGGCTGGGCCGGCTTGCTGCTGGACAACCATGCCAAGATCACCCATTGGCTGAAAGACTACCAGCCCGGTTTCGAGCCCGAGTTGCACACCGTGCCCTTCGTTATCGCGATCATCGCCACGGTAACCTGGGTCGTGATGGTATGGCGGGTCGGACGCTCGATGCGGCGGGCTACCCTGAATTGGGCATCGGGCGTCACACTGATCTGGATACTGGCGATGACACTGTGGCTGCCATGGCTGGACAGCGGCAAGAGCTATCGCGGCATGGTCACCGCGATGAAACAGGCCCTGCCGGCACACTACCAATGCATAGCGGCCGAACACCTGGGTGACGGGCATCGCGCCATGCTGTATTACTTCGGCAATATCTTCACGCTGCGCGACCCGAAACACCTTTGTGATTTGCGGCTGATCCGGGGCGACAGATTATCCAAGCCGCTGCGCGACGAAACCCACTGGGAAAAAATCTGGGAAGGCAGCCGAAAAGGCGACAAGAACGAACACTTCAGGCTATACCGGCGGGTGGAATCACCGTAGAAAAATCGCCGTCACGCGGCAAAAGATATTTTCAACGAACCTCCGCACATCATTCCAACTCGTAATAAAAGCAGCATACGTGTAGGAGCGGGCCATGCCCGCGAACAAAATGACAATCGCGGGCATGGC